>JAYUSC010000559.1:0-7037 GCA_043755885.1 Pseudanabaena sp.
CACCAGCCCTAGCATCACAAAGCCCTTTGGCATGGGCAAAAAAGAATTTATTCAGTAGTTGGTTTAATAGCTTACTGACGATTGTCTGTGTTTGGGTGCTATATCAGCTTATCAGCAATGTCTGGCTTTGGGCAACGACTCAGGCTCAATGGTCGGTGGTAAGCAGCAATTTACGCCTGTTTTTGGTCGGACTTTATCCAGTCGAAGAATTTTGGCGATTGTGGGGTGTTTTAGCGATCGCAGGCAGTCTCGCAGGAACCTCATGGGGAATCTGGGGCAGATTTAGTCGCACAGTTGCGATCGCAATTAGTTCAGTATCCATAGCTCTTGCGATCTTGCTACCTGTAGACGGCATCTCCAAAATTTTGACTTTAGCGATTAGCGGTGCGATCGCCATTGGTTTTGCGATCGGGCAACAATCCAAACGCTTTGAATCAAGTTCAATGATTCTTGCGATCGCATGGTTTTTGTCTTTACCAATTTCTCTATGGCTGATTGGTGGCAATCTCGGTCTAACTGCTGTTGATGTCAATGCTTGGAATGGACTCGTTTTAACTTTGATTGTGGCGATTTCAGGGATTGTATTTTCTTTTCCATTAGGAGTTTTGCTAGCTTTAGGAAGACAAAGTACATTGCCCTTAATCAAATGGTTTTGTGTCTTCTACATTGAAGTTGTGCGCGGATTGCCACTGATTGGCATCCTATTTATGGCGCAAGTAATGCTGCCCTTATTTTTACCCGCAGGTTTAGAAATAGATCGCGTGTTAAGAGCGATCGCCGCCTTTGTATTTTTCAGCGCCGCCTATCTTGCCGAAAATGTGCGCGGCGGCTTGCAGTCATTGCCTAAAGGACAAGCGGAAGCTGCCAGAGCCTTGGGATTGAATATCCCCTTAACGATCACTTTAATTGTTTTGCCGCAAGCCCTCAAAGCTTCGATCCCTGCGATCGTCGGGCAGTTTATTGGCTTATTTAAAGACACTTCGCTAGTTGCGATCGTCGGTCTAGTCGATTTGATGGGTGTTTCCCGCACTGTCTTATCGCAGCCAGAGTTTATCGGTCGCTACGCCGAAGTTTATCTATTTGTCGCCTTAATCTATTGGATGTTCTGCTTCTCGCTGTCTCAAGCTAGTCAGAAATTAGAGAAAAAGCTCCAGACTTGATACCAAAAAAATCAAATCCTATTTAAGAAATTCCATTGATTCATCCAAGTGCCTTTAGTGACGGCTTTAATCAGTTCGATAAAATCAGTTTCACAGGCAAAATTAACCCCATATTGCTGTGCGATCGCATGAATAACTACTTCAACATCACTTTTTCGCATTAGCCAATAATAATTAGCTGTTTCTAAAGTATCTTGCAAATTCCTCCTGACTAAATTAGTTAATTGAATATCACTTTGAGGAATAATTGCTGGTTTGCCAAATAGAGTATTTGTTTTTTCGCGAATATCTCTATACCTTTGAGCATTTTCTTCTATGAATTTATCAGTATATTTTGCCTGTAATAGTTGATCAACTTTGGCATATTCATGTTGAAGGTATATCAGCACTTCATTTCTATCAATTTCACGATTAGTTTTAAGTTCTAACCATTGGCTAATCAGCGAAGACAATAATTCTAGATTCTCAAAAATGCTAGACTCAAAGGTATAAGCATCACAACTAAATACCTCTAGTTGATACTTTTCTTTAAATTTAGTAATAATTGCTTGCTGATGATCATGATTTAGATAGTCTTTGTCAATCACAACACAGGACTTTTGCCAAAGATTCTGACCATTTTTAATCGCCGAAAATACTGTTTTATAGGCAAGTATATTTTCAAACACTTCACTAATACCTCCTAGCACCCAAAACATATACCGCTTTCTGATCCCCAATTGCTGTTTTAGCAATACATTGAAATACCTAGCATCATCTTCACCTTCCACAAAAATTAAGCGATCGCATTCTATGGCATTAATAAAATCTAGCCCCGTTATTTCGCCAACTGTGCGAATAATGGGATTGATTAAGGATGGATAAATCCCTTTAAAGCGTGGCTGCAACTTCTCGATTTCAGATTCATTAATTGGGTGATATTCACCGATAGATTTCCCATCTAAATGAAACAGTTGTTCAACAGGAACTGAGCGAATAAAAGATTCATTATGAGTAGAAATTATGGTTTGGGTATTGGTAGAGAATCTGGTGATTATTTCGATTAAACGCTTCTGAATATCCCGATGAATATAACTATCAGGCTCATCTAGCATAACCAATCGAAATTCTTTGCCTTGTAGATCTGCAAGGTAAAAATTAACTAGTATTTCAATTAGTTGTAATGTACCACTACCTAACAATGAAATATCCTTTAACTTTTCGTTTGGTTTGATTTGATACCTAGCAATAATATGAGTGTCTTGAGTATCATCAAAATTAATGTCAAGCAACACTTTATCTTGGTTGTTAAAAAGAATGTATGCTAAATCTCTTTGAAATAGGTCAAAGGTTGCTTTGAATTTAGAAATTTGTAATAGTCGATTGCGAATAACTGAAACAGATTTTCTCTCTATACAAGCTTGTTCAATTTCAGATAATGTTATGTATTTTTCTAATATATTTACAGTTGATACTGGCGAAGCATAGTAAATACTAAATGGATTGGGTGATAGTTTAAGAAACAAGTTGAATTTTTGAATATCAAAATCTATAGATTTGTCTAAATCGATCGTATAGTTGTCCCCCGATTTACCAATAACAAATTGAATGTCCAAATTAGCATTTTTATTATTTTGAAATGTTACCTTTAACTTTATTTTGTTCTTATATATACCTTCATAAAATACATCTTCAAGATTAGGCATGTGAATATTATTAATCTGTTCAAAATCGAAATTTCTATTTGATCTTGATCCTAATATCCAGTCTCCTTTTTTATAATTTTTTTGACTTCTATTTGCTTGAGTTAGAAGCTTAGTAAAACACTCGTGCCAGAATAGTAAGGCTTCAAGAATTGTCGTCTTACCAGAATTATTTTTTCCTGTCAATACATTTACATCTTTATTGAAATATAAAGTTACATCTTGAAATGATTTAAAATTTTGGATTTGAAATTTCTGTATAAACATAATTTTCGACGAGAGTATTGATTAATCTTTTTGGTAAAAAACAACACCTACACGATTAATATGATCAACTAAATCAGGATTATCAATATCCTTGAAAATTGATATGTCAAAAGAATAAGGTAACAGCAAATCATCAATATCTGAATCAAGACTACCCAATTGTGAATAACTAAGCTCATCACCAATTAAAGTCAAGTCAATATCTGACCCATTGCGATAATTCCCCTTAGCCCTTGAGCCGTACAACAAAACTTTTTTAATTTGGGGATGCTTCACAAATACAGAAATAATCTTCTCAATTGTCAATTCTTTTAAGCCAAATCGCATTATAGACTTCTCAGTTTGTATCATCACTTAACTCCTGTATTTTCTCCCGTAAAGTCACAAACAAATCAAAAAATCTGGTCTTGATATTTGTTGCGATCGCATCAGCAGTCATCTCATTATAAGTATGACTAGTTCGATTACGATCCGCGATCATATCCATCCAACTCTCACCATCATCGATTAAACTTACCTTAAAAGCTGCTCTCACCGCATCCTTAGAACCAGTAATATTTTGCACTCCCTGATCTTGTAAATAGTCTTTTAAGAGATTCCATGCTAATTCATGGGTATATTCAAAAGCCTGAATTAAGCCCTGTTCTTCTAGTTCATTAAGGTCATCTTTATCAATAAACTTAGTTAACTGTGCCAACGCTTTTTTATAATTAGAAAATCTCTGCTTCCAGCGAATGTCTGAATCCATAATCATTGCAATTCTCTTTGACTATATTCAAAATTCAAAAAATCCCTTTAATCATTTTATCAGATTATCACGCTCCTCCAGTTATAATAAGCTCCAGACATTGCGGTAAACTTTTCTGCGTTACCACTTAAGTCCCATAATTATTTATTTCCCATGACAGAATTGATCGAAAATGCCGCATTTCAGCAACGCCCCACATGGGATGAATACTTTATGCTGCTGACTAAGCTTGCTGCGATGCGATCGACCTGTCTAGCGTTCCCTGTGGGAGCCGTAATTGTCAAAGATAAACAGGTGCTTGCCACAGGCTACAATGGCTCACCCTCAGGCTCGGTGCATTGCACTACGCAAGGTTATTGCTATCCAGAGATGAGTGATTGTACTGTGAACAAAGATTTTCCTTCAAGAGCTGTTCATGCTGAAGCCAATGCGATCGCCCAAGCAGCAAAACATGGCATCTCCACCGATGGCGCGAGTATTTATGTGACTTTGGAACCTTGCATTTCTTGTTTAAAGCTGGTGGTATCGGCGGGTATTCGCGAAGTTTTTTATGAGACAACTTTTAATAAAGGCAATAAGGCGGCTCTATGCCAATCCTTTGTGGATGAGGGTTTGGTAACTCTCAAGCAAATTGAAGTGTCATCATCAGTTCTGCAAAGAGCGAACTTATTTCTTAATTCTCCAACTTCTAAACTAAGCCTATTTTCTACATGAGAAGCCAGTTTTTTAAAAGAGCGATCGCAATTTCCTGTATCACGGTCGGATTGTTAATCGGTTGCAATAGCATGGGCGATCGCGCCAAAATCCCAACTAATTACAAACTCGCGGGAACTTGGGAATTCAAAAATCAAGATGGAGCCAAAACTGGCACAGCAATTTTTGCAAACCAAAATGATGTTGATGGGGATGTTTATATTTTGGGTGATTTGTCATCAGGCAAAACTGCGATCGCAGGCAAGTTTAAAGTTAACTCCAGCACAAATCCGCCGCAACTCGATCTTGTTTTTGGCGATCTCACCACTCAAACTATTTATGAAATCGACAATGATGGCAAGTTGAGAATAGCCAATGCAGTTCCTGAGCAATCTCGCCCCACAGTTTTGGATGCTCAACCACAGCAATTAACTAAAGTTTCTGATCATACAAGCATTACTAGTGATATCAAAATCTTGCGATCGCCAGATTTAGTTAGCTCATCGTTAATAATTCGTGAAGCAGAGAGCAAATCTTATGTTCGGGCGATCTTGCGATCGCAGCAGCAAATATTCCAAGTACAGGGGCAATTCTCGCAAGATATCAATCAGTTGAAATCGGGACTATCCCTTAATTCAGAGTTCTATAATTACAAAGTTACAATCTTGGGAGATTTGGTGCAGCATAGTGCGATTCCTGTCAAAGGTGGATTGAGAGCTTATACGGGAATTGTCTTTGCGATCGCAAGTTCTGACACAAGTCAAAAAACCACAAAATTATTGCTGTGTGAAAGCAATATTCCCACCCAAGAAATGCCAACGAAGCCTCAAAATCAGGATGAAAGCTATAAATGTCCAAAGGCTTATACATCGATTAATCCATAAACAAAAAAGCGGCGCATCGCGCCGCTTTTTTGTTGTAAAAACAAGTTAGCCGTTAAGAGCTTCACTCGCAGCTTTTACACCAGCACCATAGGTGAAATTGGTATAGCCAAGTGCCGAGATCGATGCTTCGAGCGCCGCAACTGCGGTGAGAATATCGCGATCGCCGACAAAGCCCAGATGACCAATACGGAAGATCTTGCCATTGAGATGATCTTGACCACCAGCCATGACAATATCGAACTTCTTCTTGATCGTGGCGCGAATCTTTTCCGCATCCAAGCCTTCAGGTGGAACTACCGACGTAATCGAAGCACTAGCCGCATCATCGGGAGCCAATAAGCCCAAATTCAGCGCCTTCATCGCCGCACGAGTCGCTGTCCGATGACGCAGATGACGCGCAAAGATATTCTCTAAACCTTCACGCTGCATCATGTCGAGCGAAGCTTGCAACGCCATCACCATATTTACCGAAGTGGTGAAAGGCGTAGAATTTTTAGCCGCATCTTTACGAGCCTTGCCCAAATCGAGATAGAACCTTGGTAGGGTTGCAACTTTGTATGCTTCCCAAGCCTTAGGGCTGACAGCCACAAATCCCAAGCCAGGGGGGATCATGTAGCCTTTTTGGGAACCCGAACCGACTACATCTAAACCCAATTCATCAATCGGCACATTCATCGCACCCAAACTAGTAACCGCATCGACAATAATCAGTGCTTTTTCATGGGCTTTGACATGGCGATTAATTGCCACAAGGTCATTCAGCACACCTGTCGACGTTTCGCTATGGGTGATGATCACCGCTTTAATCTCTTTGTTGGTATCAGCTTCGAGCTTGACACGAAAATCTTCAGGATCAAGAGCTTTACCCCACTCAGCCTTGATAACTTCGGCATTTACGCCATAGGCTTGACAGACTTCGACCCAGCGTTCGCCAAATTTACCATTGTCACCCACAAGAACGCGATCGCCTTTGCTGAGGAAATTAATGATGCCCGCCTCCATCGCGCCCGTACCGCTGACGGTGAGCATTAATACATCATTAGTGGTTTGGTGCAGCCACTTGAGCTTGGCAGTCACATCTGCCATGACCTTACTGAAATCACCGCTACGGTGTCCGATGGGAGCTTTTGCCAGAGCCAACAGCGCCTGTTCAGGCACAGGTGTTGGTCCTGGGATCATCAACATCAACTTGTCTTCCATGAGTCGAAATTTTAAATGCTTGGTTAAATACTAGGTCTAGTATTCTATAGCAATTGTTGAAAACCTAATGTTAAGCATGATTTCACAACCAGTCACAGAACTGGTTGACTGACAAAAGTTTTTTGTAGGTTGGGTTGAACAACATAACCCAACACCAGCTTGAGTTATGTTGGGTTACGCTGGCGCTAACCCAACTACGCAAGAATAAGGGTTTCAGGAGTTTTGTCAGTCAATCAGGTCGCAAAACGTCACAAATCATTGCGAATATTAGCTAACAATTGATGTTACGCAGAATCCCCAAAAAGCAAAAGACTAAATCAGTGCAGCCGTAAACGTCATAGGTACAGCTGCCGTCATCAGTCGTAGCATCAGGATTAAAATTATTTGCTGATGAGTCCGTGCA
>JAYUSC010000560.1:0-2996 GCA_043755885.1 Pseudanabaena sp.
GCCCACGTAGCGGGCGACCCACGCTCTGGTTTTGTTAAATTAGCAGCGCTAATCTTGATGCCTACAGCATATCATCAAGAACTATTGATGTAACGCTTTGCTATAATGGCTTTACGATTTGCGGCACAAATTATGACGGCAGTACTATCTCGAATATTTACTAATACAGAATTGTACGAACAAGATTACTTTCTCTGGTTAGAGCAGGTAGTGGAATTGTTGCGATCGCAAAATTTTGCAGCTCTAGATATAGATAAGTTGATCGAAGAAGTCGAAGATATGGGCGGCAGTCAAAAACAAGCGATTGAGAGTAATTTAGAAGTTCTGCTAATGCATCTTCTCAAATATAAATATCAGCCTGAAAAACGTTCTAATAGCTGGCGATATACTATTCTCGAACATCGCCGTAGATTGCATAGAGCTTTCAAACACAGTCCTAGTCTAAAGCGATATTTTTTGCAAGAGTTGCCTGACTGCTATCTAGGCGCAAGAAAACTAGCTAGTGCCGAGACAGGTATTTTGATCAAGATTTTCCCTGTCGAGTCTCCATTTACATCTGAGCAAATTTTAGATGAAGACTTTTTACCTGAAAGTTCTTAGGAGCTCACCTTACGCAGAGCGAAGATCTGCCCTCATCCCCCAACCCCTTCTCCCGCAGGAGAAGGGGAGCAAGATTGCTGTCTTTTTCTTGTTCCCCTCTTCTGCGGGAGAGGGGCTAGGAGTGAGGGCTTTGGTTAACTTCTACGTAACATGAGTTAGGAGTTAAAAGCCCTGCAATAAATTGCGGGCTGAAAGCTAAAACCCGTTGAAACGGGTTTTAGCTTTCAGCCAAGAACTAAAGTTTTTGGTTTTTGTTTGGTTTTCCTAATAGATACCGCAAATTCGCGATCGCAAACCCAATCGCATCCACATTCTGCTCTTGGGACTGAGATTCAAGTTGAGTTAGCGCCTGAATTAAGATCGGTTCATAACGACAAAAGCGATCGCATAATTTGATTTGTTCATCAGCAAAGTCAAGACTGCGTAACCAGTGTAGTTTGTTGATATTATTGGCGGCGATCGCCTTGATTTCACTCAAGATTTCATGTCGAAAAAGGGATTCAGCCGTGTTCTGTACTTCTGTTTGGACTGTAAGTTCGCTTTCGTCAATTTGCACAAAAGCGAACCGAAGTAACTCCTCCACAGCCGTATCAATGTCACGACTCTGAATTGAAACTTTGTAGCGATCGCAAAACTCTTCTGCAATCTTAGACCAACAAATTGCTTCTTTTCTTAAAATCAGCCAATATAGAAGTTCCAATTCTAATTCAGTCAAATTGTGAATAACACTCGAAATTTCTTTGTGTAGGTCATGGACAAATACCGTGCTATGTTCCAAATAAGCCGATAAATTTCCCTTGTATTTTCTTGAAATAATTTCCACCGCCAACATCAAGCCCAGAGGATTCCCGCCATATATTTTGATCAGTTCTCGTACTTCTTGTTCTGATCCTGTTGCCAATCCTTGACTCTTTAATAGTGTGATCGCTTCAGGTTCAGGCAGTCCTTTTAGTGACAAAACTTTAGGGCGCGGCTCCCATCGGTGCATGTCTTTAGGCAAGCTGCGACAAGTGACAATCACACAACTTTTATGCGTGGATTCAGCAATCTGTTGTAGCAGTCGAGTATATGACTCGCCATATTCTTTATCTTCTAAATCAAGGTTATCCAATATAGCAAAATATCGCTTTTCATTGAGCTTATTGATAATTTCTGCGATCGGTCTCTTTGGATTTATGTCTGTAAATTCCTCAGACAGATGATTTCGCAAAGTTTTCGTGAGGGTACTCTTTCCAAGTCCGACAACACCTGTAATGAAGATCAATCGACTGCGATCGGTATACTCAACAAGTGTTGCTAGTTCATTGTTTCGCTCAACGATATTTCCCGTTAAACAAGATAGATTATGAATAGGCTCTTCTATGAATTCATCGACACTATTGCTGCTACTCAGATAAACCATGTCTATCAATAGCATGGGATCTTTTCCACAAGCTTTGGCAAGTTTTATCAATGTTGGTGCTGTGGGGCTTGGAACTATCTTAAAAATTAGCTTCCATATTTGATTTGCACTAACTCCCGAAAGCTTAGCCAGCTCGAATCGATCTATTTTTTGATACTTAAGGTGATTGCTAATAAAGTCGCTGAGTTTTTGAAGTCCATTCTGCCTGTTCTGTTCATCCATATAAAGTTAGATACCCAGTAAAGAAATTGATTAACCTAAAGCATAACTTTTTACTCTAAATAATGCAATTATTGACATTTCTTGTAAGAAACAAAATGAGTCAAAATTTCTTAGGAGAAATCGCTGAGTTCCTCTAAAGGAATAGTTTGTAAGAGATTTAGATATCGTGCTTTCATTGAGTAGAGATTAATTACAATCTTGATTTTCTTTGAAACGCAGGAGAAATAGTAATGGCGAAAAAAGGATCGGCTGGAGAATACATTTGTGGTCGTTGTGGAGGTAGCATGAGTCTATTGAATAGTCAAGATCCAAATAGAAAAACTTATGTAGATAAGGGGAATGGTGTCACGCGCATTAATCTCATCTGCAACAAGTGTAATGGCGAAGATTATTACGACAGTCATGGGAACTAGGAGAAGAAATCGTGGTCAAAATTTTTGTGTCACACCTTTCTAATGGTTCACCAGTTACTGCTGTGAGTGTTGATATCATTCGTGATAGTTCTGGATTCTTGGATGTCGGCGGTGTTTTTCGCGGTGAATATACCAACCGTGATGGCGAAGTCCTCTATTCAAAGCTAGATTTGCCAGCTAAGGGTAAGGTGATGATTGATGGTCATGAAGTCCACAACGGAGAGCTTTGTTCTGAGATGCGATTTAAGGTTTAGAAAATAGAAACATGGGACTGAACAGTTCTCGAACAAAGAGGATTGCCTTTCTATTCCTTTTTTCTTTTGCCTTACATGGTTGTACAAATGTTCCAATCGTCGCAC
>JAYUSC010000561.1:0-2992 GCA_043755885.1 Pseudanabaena sp.
ATTCTTCAGATTCAGATTTTCAGATGGGAAACACTCCCCAAAACTTATCTACAACAGATATTAACCAAAAAGTTGGTGAGAATCAGGGACAGGCGATCGGGCAGACGTTCGATAGCGTAATCGTTAATACGCTGAATATATATCAAGGTTATTCTGAGCCTGCTCTTGAAACTAAAACAAATCCAACGATGTTAGGAGAAAATCCTTATAAGGGGCTAGAAGCATTTGAGGAAGAGGATCGCGATCGCTTTTTTGGTCGTGATGCTGAGATCAAAGGAGAAAATGGTCTTTTAAAAAGATTCCAAGATTTACGCGATGATCAAAATGCAATTCGGATTTTGCCAGTATATGGAGCATCTGGCTCTGGTAAATCATCTTTAGTTAAGGCAGGGCTAGTTCCTATTTTGCGTGATGGTCTAAAAGAGGGCGATCGCATTGTCCTAATGAAACCTAGTGAAGATCCGATTGGTGAATTAGCAAAGGCTTTAGCCCATGACATGATCGATAATCCATTTCCTGTAAAAGAGATAAGCGATTTTAAAGCACGATTACTAGAGCAAAATGACATTCAGGAACAGGATGGCACAATAAAAAAAGGTTTTGATGGTCTGCATCAGATTATCAACAGTGCGAAACACGTTAAATCTCTAATTCTTGTAATCGATCAGTTTGAAGAAGTTTATACCTATCAAGCTCTGCCAAGTCAACGCGATGCCTTTATCGAAAATTTGCTATATGCAGCTAGTCATCGCTCTCAGAAGGTATCGGTAATTCTGACGATGCGTATTGATTTTGTGGGCAAAACCCATGAATATCCACGCTTGAATAAGTTGTTTGCTTCGCCGCCAGGGGTCTATGTGCCAGTTATGCAACGTGATCAATTGGCGATCGCTATTTCTGAACCAGCAAAAGGAGCAGGACATATATTCACTGAAGAAATTATAGATTTGCTCCTTGAACAATCACAGGGACAGGAAGGGGCTTTACCTCTATTACAATTTGCGCTGACTCAAATTTGGGAAGGATTATCGACTGGTATAGCACCTATCGATACTTTAAGAAAAATTGATGGTGTGGGTGGTGCGTTGGCAAAAAAAGCACAGGAGGCTTATGATTCATTGAAAACTGATCAAGAGAAGCAAATTGTAAGGTCTATATTCTTAAAACTGATCTTGCTAAATGATGACAATAGAGCCACTCGCCGCCGTGTTGCAATTTTAGATCTGTTGATAGGTGATCCCAAGGAACAGTCAGTTCGGGAAGTGATTGCCCATTTTACTCAACCTAAAGTACGGATTTTAGTTACTTCTGCTCCTATTGAAAATCCAAATCTGGAAACAGTTGAGATTGCTCACGAAGCCTTGATCGATAATTGGGAAGAATTGAAAGGTTGGTTGCGAGAAAACAAAAAAGCAATCCTTCAAAGAGATGAAATTGAAAGGTTGCGTTATAAGTGGGAAAGTCAGAATAAATCTAAGGAGTATCTATTACAAGATAGATTGCTTCGTGATGCTTTAGAGTTTCAACAAGCCCAAAAAGACAATCCTGAAATGGATCTGTCTAACAAAGATAAGCAGTTTGTTGACAAAAGCCGAAAAAAGCAGCGACAGGCTTTTTTGAAATCTGCTGCAATTTTCCTTGTTTTTCCTGCCGTAGGGACATTAATAGCCACTCATTTTTTCCTTCTGAACTTAGCTCAAAAAATCCTCACGAGTGAAGATAAAGAATGTAAACAAAACCGCGAAATTCCTATTTTGGTTCAGTACATGATTCTAATAGGACAGAAAGAAAATCTAGAAAGGTCTGTTTTTTGTAATGACAATCTTAGTAGGCTAGACCTAAGTGGAGCGACCTTGTGGAAAGCTAATTTTAGAGCAGCCCAATTAGTAAAAACCAAATTTTATGATGCTTATCTTGTAGAAGCTAATTTTCAGAAAGCTAACCTTCACGGGACTGATTTCACTGAATCCAATCTAGAAAAAGCAAATTTTGAGGGAAGTATTATCCTAAGAACTGATCTTGCAACGGCAAAAGGACTTCAACAATATCAGTTGGAGAAGTCTGTTATCTGTCAGGCAAAACTCCCTAAAGGATTTACTGTAGATCCTAATCGCGATTGCAAAAAATTAGGTATTTAGTCTGTCTCTGTACAAATCATAATTTCATCTTCATATTCACAGTCATAAAAGCTTGTCTTGGAAGATCTTATATCTTCCGATTTGCTGATTTCTCCCAACGCTTCAAGAGCTAACTCTTGCAACTCTTGTAGTTCTTTTGAGTCGCCACCTTGGGATTGGGTGATCACCACAGTAAGAATCTCTACAGCAGTCTCCTGATATTTTCTCAACTTCAATAAACTCTTCGCAGCAAGTATATGTCTCTTACTAATAGGTTTTTCATTCAAAGGAAAACAGTTATTTAAAGCTTTGCGAAGAGGTCGTGCGGTTTTTGATTTCAATGAACGAGGTGTAAAATTAGATTCACTAATTGAAACTTCTAAACCATCGATTTCGTATTTTTCGAGAATTTCTTCAAATTCCCATTGAATCTTTTCGAGATTCTGCCTGAGATTGCGGTAATCAGAGTTCATAGCTTTTTGATTGTTGATTGTTGAGTTAATTTGTGAAGAATTTTGACAATGACATTGTTTTAAGTCCGTTAAATTTAAACTTAAAAGTCTAGAAAATTGCGAGTTATTTTTACTTTCATGTTTTTTGCTTAAAGCAACTGCTTTAACGGCTGCATAAGCATCAGCCAAACCGTGACCAGTTGCAAGATCGGGACCAGCACGAGCCGATGCACCACTAGTTGCAGGATTACTGGAACCTACAACCACATCATGAGCAGTATCTCGCAAAATTTGCCTTGCCTGAGCAGGAGACAAACTGCGATTAACTTGCTTCATTAACGCACAAATACCAGCCAACTGCGGCGCGGCAGCCGAAGTACCACTAAAAGCAGCCCAACCATCGATCGCCTCAGTACCATCATT
>JAYUSC010000562.1:0-2992 GCA_043755885.1 Pseudanabaena sp.
TACCATAACCACTGGCTCCGAAATCTTCTGATTGCTTCTTCCCTCAATGGAAGGGGTATCGGTGTATTTATCAAACACAAACTAATTTAGAACCAGCAATGTTTAAGTAAAAGCAAGGTCCCAGTGCTTGCCCCGTCACGCTAGCATCAACTTGTATAAGTATATTTCAAGTTTAGATGCTCGGACATTCTGGCAAAAATTTTATCTTCAGTGAATGGTTTAGCGAGAAATCCATCAAACCCATGCAGAAATAAATCTTCTTCTCTAAGCTCCACTAAGCTAGCGGTTAAAGCAATTATGCGGACTTTCTGCGATTTGGGAATATTTCTGATTGCCTCAATTTCTCTGATAGTCGATGCAGCTTCTTGTCCGTTCATGATCGGCATTCTCACATCCATCCAGATCAGATGTGGAGTCCAATCTTGCCAAGTTGCGATCGCCTCTTCACCATTACTAACTTCGCGTATTTCAAATCCTAATGGGGATAAAATTCGCGTTAATAGTTGGCGGTTTAGACGTATATCTTCGGCAATTAAGATACGGTAGACTTGATCGCTCTCAAGCCCAATCACTCGACGCGGTGATTGGGCTTGAGAATCGACACCAAACAGGTCTAAAGACTTGACGGGAATATAAAATCTAAAGGTAGAACCTTTGCCAAGGTTACTGATCACAGACATTTGCCCACCCATTAGCCGCACATAGTTATAGCTAATCGATAGTCCTAGTCCAGTGCCTTCTTGCGATCGCTTACCCGAATCCGTTTGCACAAAGGGCTGAAATAGGGTTGAAATCTCTGCTTCGGAAATACCTGCTCCAGTGTCTTCCACTTCAAAACATAGGCAACGAGGGATTTCTGATATTTCCCCAGCCATTTCTTGGATGTTTTCAGGTAAGTTCCGAACATCCACCCGCACCAGAACATGTCCTGAGTCCGTAAATTTGATGGCGTTACCGATTAAATTAATCAATATTTGGCGTAACTTACCTTCATCAGTATAAATATAAGAAGGAACATCTGGTTGAATACGCACATCAAAGGATAGCACTTTCTCTTGAGCTTTCAGATACAACATATCTTTTGCAGTATCAACGATCTCGTATAGAGAGCATTCCTTTTCGCGCAGAAGTACGCTCCCAGCTTCCAACTTTGACATTTCCAAAATGTCATTAATCATCGTCAGTAGATGATTTCCACTGTTGCAGATAGTTTGGAGGTCAGTCTGGTGCTGCTCATTTAGCTCGTCGTCATAGAGCATAAGCTGAGCAAAGCCAAGAATTGCATTCAGAGGAGTTCTCAACTCATGACTCATATTTGCTAAAAAGGCAGCCTTAGATCGACTTGCTGACTCAGCGGCTTCTTTGGCAACCTTAAGGTCATACGTCCGCTCCTCAACACGTTGTTCTAAGAGATTGGCTTGCTCTCGTAGTTTTGCTTCTGACGCACGCAGTGCAAGTTCTGTCTTTTTAAGCAACGTAATATCATAGAAAGTGTTTAATACGACCTGTTCGCCATTTAGCCATATTTGATGCACAGATGCTAGTACCCACAAAGGCTCTTGATTGGCTATGCATAGACGAACCTCATAGTCACGCACTCTTTGATTTTGCGAAAAATCCTGCTGTAAAACCTCCCATTCTGATGATAAGTAGTAAAGCTCCTTAATCGATCGCTGTAACAGCTCGTGGGGTTCTGTTTGGAGGATTGTGCCAGCACTGGTATTAGCATAGGTGATCTCACCATCAGAAAATCTACTAACGAGCATCGCCATACTGGTTGATTCGGCGATCGTTCTGAACTGCTCCTCACTTTGATGCATCGTTTCGACAGCGCGATTGTACTGCTCATATTCGATCACATCGCCATGTTCGGTACTAGTTGCCAGCATGATTTCGAGATCGCTTTTGTCTCGATAGACGATTTCTAAGATGGATTGCAGGGTAGCCTGCGCCATCTTGCGCTCGATGATTTCACTTTTGAGTCTTTTATTAACATCCAGTAGCTCCGCTTCAACAAGATCTCCATGTTCAACTGCGGTTAACAGAGAGTTTTCTAGATCACTATTTTCCATTTCAAGTCGGCTGACTTGCATTCGTAATCCTTTGACTTCCTGCTGGAGTTTTTGCCAATCTTTTGGGGATATTTCTTCAGATGGTTGAGAATTGTTCATGTAAAGAGTTTTGTTAAAGCACTGCAATTCACTAGACTTATTATGGGCATTTTCAGGAGATGTTGGTCAAATTTTGTGAAATTTTTATCAACTATAAAAAACGACATAAACCGAAAACAAGATGTGTGACGAGCTGTGTCGCACATCTTGTTTTTCGGTTTATGCTCTGAGAAAAAATAAGTTTGACGGACGTTGCTAGATGTGGTAAGTTGCGCTACGCTACTAATCCAAATTGCCTAAGTAATTAGTTATTTGATTTCCATGAGTTATCATTCCCAGACATACGCGATCGCTAGTCGCCAAGAAGATTTAGAGAGACACCTGCTAGAGTTGTCTCTAGTTGACCGTGAACAGTTAGCGGTTGCCAAACGTTGGCAAGAACGCCAAGAGGGACCCTTGCTGATGATTTTGTTACAGCTTAGTTTTATTGACCTGCATCAGTTTAGTGGCTTACTTGACTGGTCTGGACAGATTTGACAAGTCTTAGCCACCACTTACAGGGGGGATCAGGGCTACTTCGTCACCATTTTTAAGGATGGTTTGTGGTTCTGCAAAATTGAGATTAATTGCATAACGAGTTAGCGATCGCCATTTCTCAAGCTGTGGGTGTTGGCTAACTAAGCGATCGAATATTTGCGATACCGATGTCCCTGACTCTAGCTGCATTTGGATTTCGTCAGTGGCGAATACTTCTTGAAAAATCGCAAATAGTTTGACAGTGATGTGAATATCTTCAGAAATTGATGCGTAGGTCATATTTTTTCCTTAAATTAAAAAATAATCCATATAAAACCGAAAAATGTTGCGGCGGGCTACGCCCG
>JAYUSC010000563.1:0-7023 GCA_043755885.1 Pseudanabaena sp.
TCTTCGTTCCTTAGGTTTTATCTCGAAATACTGGCAAAACTTCATTACAAAAAGCTTCGGTAGCCTTAGAGCGATAACGATTAGGATTACGAATTTGCAATAACATTCGCTTGATCACCACGCCATCAATACGGACTTGTTGCAAAGCCCCCATTTGTAACTCTTTTTCGATCGCAGTCACCGACAAAAATGCTGCCCCCAACCCAGCCTGCACCGCATTTTTGATCGCCTCAATCGAATTTAACTCCATGGCGATCGCTAGCTGACGCGGATCAACACCACTATCGAGCAGCACGCGATCGATTGCTTTACGAATTGTTGACTGAGAGTCGAGAGTAATAAATTGCAATTTATACAACTCCTCAATCGGTAAAGCTCCCACCTGAGCCAGCGGATGAGAAGTTGGTAGAATTAGCGCTAGTTCATCTTCGGCATAAGGTGTAATCTCTAGAGAGTCTAGTAAATCCGCAGGAATTTCTCCGCCAATAATCGCTAAATCCACCTGTCCATTCGCCACACTCCATGCAGTTCGCCTTGTAGAATGAACATGGAGTTGCACCGAGACTTCTGGATATTTCTTGCGAAATAAGCCGATCATTTGTGGCATGAGGTAGGTTCCTGTCGTTTGACTAGCACCTATAATTAGAGTCCCACCATTTAAGTTTTGTAAATCATCAATGGCGCGACAAGTTTCTTGGCAAAGGCTTAAAATGCGATCGCCATAGGAAAGTAATAACTGTCCTGCCTCGGTCAACTGTGCTCTTCGACCACCGCGATCAAACAAAGGCACATCTAGCTGTCGCTCTAGATGTTGGACTTGCAAACTAACGGCGGGTTGAGACACATATAGGCTATCGGCGGCGCGTTTAAAGCTACCCTCAGCAGCGATCGCCTTGAGGATGCGTAATTGGTCTAGGGTGAACGGTATATCGATCATAGAAGCAGCGTGAGAAAAGATGAGTCGGGAGGTTATTCAAGATTTTTTGCATTTAGCAGGCGTGGTGGGGATTGCCCTCACAAACCGTCGTATGCGTCCTTACTTCTACGGATTAGATACCGTATTAGATCGGACAAAGCAAGCGTTAGGTCAAGGAGTACTGCAAGTTGTTGAGAATGTACCAGAAGGATTTGAATCCTTTGAGTTTCACTTTGCTGGTCATGTTGTTTTTATTTATAAGCTGACCCATGGGCTAGTGCTACTAGTCCTTACAGATAGTGGGCTGAAGTCGGTTGACTATAGGCGGGACATTGCCAAAATCAAATATCTGATCGAAACAGATACATACAACACAGTCGCACACTTTAAGCTTTTATTGGGTTCGATCACTCAGCATTCCTTGCCCAGTTTAAATTGGAATGAAAGTCCGCCCAAGCCCAATGCTCAAGCAACGGTTCAAAATAAACCAGCTAAACAGAGCTTGATTAATCCCATTGCTGACTCCAAGCCAGAGCCTCTCTCCGCCCCCCCATCTGCTGCTGCAAATGAAAGAAGCCGCATTGAGAGACAGTCAAATCTCGCCAATATCAGAGCAAGTACGACGGGAAGTAATGCCAACCTCAGAGCTAGCACAACTGCAAGCAATGCCAATATCCAAACTCAGCCCAACACAAATAAGCCTCCCACACCTGCCACATCTGCGACGACAGCACCTACGCCTAGGGCTGTAACTACCAATAACTCTGCACAGATTACTGATAGTCCTACTAAGCTAGTATCAGCCAAAAATGACCAGCAAGAGTATAAGTTAGATGAACTTTTAGCCGCTTTAAATAAACTAAGTCACTTTACGACCCAATATCTGGGAAAGGTCGTGGTCACAAATTATTGGAAATCTAGTCGCCCCACTTCATCTTGGTTAGCAGAATTTGAAGTCGATCGCAGTGGGCAAATATCACACCCAAAACAAGCGGTGATCGCCTGTGACCCAGAGCAACTTCAGCAAATGCAATCATGGGTAGCTGCTTATATCAAACGTTGTAAACAAGTAATTCGTAATTTCGATCAAATGCTAGAACATGACTGTCTCGATAGTCGCCAAAGACAAATCCTCCTGTAAGCAATTTGGCGGGAAACACTCAATGCATATACCTTAAATGAGCTAAACTGATCTTTAATATGAAGGGGAACAATTAGAGGCAGCTAATAATGGCTAAGCGTGTAAGAATTGAGCCTATTGCTCAAGTAGCAGATATTGCAACAAATGGTGCATTACTGTCGGGCTTAATGGGAGATGAGCTAAGTATTTTAAAAGAATGTGGTGGGCGCGGTATGTGCGCGACCTGTCATGTTTACATTCAAGATGGGATGTCTTCACTTAGCCCAATGGGTAAACGAGAGCAACGCACTCTAGAAGTAATTACCACCTGCAAACCCAACTCTAGGCTGGCTTGCCAAGCCAAGGTAATGGGTGAAGGCATAGTCGTTGAACTGCCCGTCGGGATGTATGTTCAATCAATTCAAGATATCGAAGCTTTAATTGGGCGACGTTGCGAAAAGCCATTACTCAGCCCAATTACTGGTCAAACATTAGTCGAAGTTGGTCAATTGATTACGAGATCGGTTGTTCGCCAACTAGAAAACACCAATTTCAGTGTCGGTGAACAATTGGCAAACACCAAAAGAGCTGATATTTTTGAGTAAAAAGAGTCGGGTTAATAGCTGAGCCAAAACCAGTTGTTTATCTGCTTATTCTCAAGACTCACTTTGCATTAAACAATTTTTTGGATAGGAGTACTTACTTATGACTGTTGCTGTAGATCGTCCAAATAGCGCAACTAGAGCGAAAAGAAAAAATAATCACTATAGTCTGCAAGATTTTTTGCAGCCCGATCTTGAGAAAGGCATCATTGAAGACTGGAACGGCTCTAGAAATATTCTGACCAGTGAAGATTTTATTATTGGGCTACAGGAAGGATTAGAAGATGAAGTTGGTGAAGCTTCGGCGGCGGTCATGTATTCGATTGGATGTGAATGGGGGCTACAAGATGCATTATTTTTTACAAAATGGTTTGAACGCGATTTTGGGCGCAGTATTCGTCAGACCAACCTGCCTTTCTTGCTAGAAACTTGGTGGTGGCCATTTACCTCACAGGGTTGGGGGCGTTGGCAAGTCGATATGAGCGATCGCAAACAAGGATTTATGTTTATCAGTGTTTTCGACTCGGCAGTGGCTCGTAGTCTTGGCGATGTAGGTAAACCTGTTTGTCATTTATATGCAGGTTTGTTTTCAGGATTTTTTACGCATCTAGTCAATAAAGAGCTGGAGTGCATTGAGATTCAGTGCTATTCGATGGGTGAAAATTATTGTAAATTCTTGCTCGGTGGCAAAAATCGCATTGATGCGGCTTCGTTCTGGCTGAATGAAGGGGCGACAACTCGTGACATCGAAGGGCGGTTACGCAATGGAGAGTTTATAAAATGAGTAGCTCAGACTGGCGTTTACAGCCGTTACGTAATTTTTGGCAGGGTGTAAATTGGGAAAATCGGGCGATCGCACCGATCGCCATCAACAACGGTCAAAGCGCTCAGCCATTGAGTCTTTTGATGTCCGTCAGAGAATACTTTCGGGGGATTTCTTGGACAGGGATTCCTGAAATTGCCGCCACTGCACCTGAGCCAAAGCTAAGTATTAGCGCGATTGACGCAAATACGGAAACCCTTGAAGATTTCCTTGACGACATTTCTCAATTCTTCTAACGCGATATAAGAAATATGATGCCGAAGATTCAAGAGCTAATTAACCAAGCGCAAGATCGCTATCTTGCCTCGGACGAACTAGGACTAATGGAAGGTTACATTAGTTCACTGCCCGATCGCTTAAAGCTGTATAAACTAATTCGCGATCGCGAAATTGATATTTTACAAGCCGTAGCAGACCAAGTCCCAACAGAATTGCCCAATGTCACCGACGAAGAACTAGAGTCTGGGGTTAAAAATTTAATCCTTGTTTTGCGCTATAGCTCGATGGCAATGCTACTCAACGACGAAAATTTTTTAAAGCAAAGATTGCTCAATTGGTTAGAAGGGATTATGTCCATGCGCGATATGCGTCGCCTCAATGAAACCCTTTACAAATTGCTGAATCAAGGACTAAAAACACAGTTTAGCCCTACACAACTTTTATTAATTCAGCCTTTGATTACCGCCGCCCAAGTCACGCTAATCTACTAGAGACAAACCGTTATGATTTCTGTCGCTGATCTGATCAAAGAAAATCGCGTTCCTTCTAACTTCTTTGACTATAACAATTACGTCAAAGGGGATCTAGAAATTGGGCTACTAGAAAATCGACGTGGCGATCGCCTAATTGCAGTTCCTGACACCTTAATTTCTTCGTTATATGCGGGTTTAGCCAAGGAAACAGGGCAAGCTTCGAGACTAGTTTTGTTTAACTGCGGCAAGTGGTGGGGCCGAAACTTTTATACGCGCTTCACGGAATCTCTCGAAGAATATTATTCGCAGTCACTTGCGGAAATGGATATGATTACCTTCATTCAAAGCTTGAAGGAATGTTGGTTAACCCATGGCTGGGGCAAATTTGAGTTCGATCCTGAATATCAAGCGCAAGGATTCATTTTTGTGAAAACCTATAACTCGCCCTATGTGCGGGCGATCGCAGGCAATACATTGCCAACAGGTTATTTGGAGGCAGGTATTCTCACGTCTTTCTTCACGCGCTTAACAGGGCGTGAGTTATTGGCGGTACAGACAACCTGCGAATCTCTAGGTGCTAATCACAACACCTATATCATTGGGTTGCCCGAAAGACTGCAAATCGTTGATTCATTCCTTGCTGAAGGTTTAACCCACGAGACGATTTTACAAAGAATCCTCAAATAAAAAAAAGACTCGCAAGGCGAGTCTTTTTTTATTTTTTGGTATTTGTTTTTATGGATTCTTGATTAGCTTTGACTAGTTGCTGTTGTGACTTCCAAGCGCCCCTTAAATGACCAAAGTTGGTTTTAAACTCTTCGCCTCCCCACCAGCTACCAATACGTCCCTCATCCCAAGATGCGGAGATCGCTCCGTAGC
This sequence comes from Pseudanabaena sp., assembly GCA_043755885.1. Lineage (GTDB taxonomy): Bacteria > Cyanobacteriota > Cyanobacteriia > Pseudanabaenales > Pseudanabaenaceae > Pseudanabaena. The sequence goes on from JAYUSC010000563.1 coordinate 5,033, forward strand.
TGAGTCCGACTACGCCGATGCCAAGAAACAACATACTCAATAACACAACTGCTGATGTTGGTAGATCGGCTATGTGCTTGCTGACGAGCAAGTAGCTGACAATAAATGTCGAGATGCCTAAACCTGTGGGGATACCACAGAACAAAGCAGCTCGTCGCATAATCCGACGATTGACCTCTTCAGGTATGCCTAAAGAATCATTACGCTTGGTATTAGAGTTGGTATTAGAGTTGTTATTGACAGTACTTTTCTGAGCAGTTTTTGTCGCACTAACAGGAGCAGAAGGTGTCTTCTTAGATTCCTTAGACTCTTTTGTTTTTTTATTACGATTATTTGGCTCGAAGGGAATACGTTCTGGGGTTGGTTTAGTCATTTTTGCTCCTTGCTTTGGCTATAAAACCCCAAAATCTGTACCGCTCGCTTAGCGGGTGGTACAGATTTTGGCTTTGGGCTTTTAATTATGCCAAGGTACTTATGATGTGAAGCGATCGCATCTACACTTAAGGTCATTTCTCATAAAGAATCTCCCAGCACCTAGATATAAGTCGGGCTTTACCCCCTTTAATTCCCCCTTGCAAAGGGGGGAAACTGGAAATCTGGTTCCCTCCCCTTTGCAAGGGGAGGGTTAGGGTGGGGTAAATTTTAAATGAGAAATCACCTAAAAGACTAGCCTCTTACGCCCAAACTTTGGATCAGTTGTTTGTAGTGACTACGATCTTCGGTGCGAACATAAGCAAGTAAGCGCTTACGTTGACCGATGATTTTTAGCAAACTACGGCGAGATGAAAAGTCTTTGGGATGTATTTTGAGATGTGTTGTCAACTGGGTGACGCGCTCGGTCAACAATGCAACCTGAACGTCTGATGAGCCAGTATCGGTGGGGTGTTTTTGATATTCGGAAAAAATTTCGAGCTTGCGTTCTTGCAACAGGGCCATGATAAAACTTTAAACGTGTTTTGAGGTGTACGTGACGTAAACTCGGCACTAAATGCCAAATCCATCGAATTTAGGCGTTACGGTGCGAGCTTCCCAACCTCACGATTGGGCATTCCTAGTTATTCCCAGTTTGGGGATTTTGCCACTTATCCAGAGAAATAGATTTACTTATTCTTGGACAGTTCGACTGCATAGGCGGTTTCCATTTCTCAGTAGTCTCTGAGTAAATTAGTATGGCGATCGCCATATTTTCTGAAGGCGTTAGCTTTTAGACAGACTAGCCTAACATGTTGAACGCATGTTTTTGTGAACAATCAAAAACAATACCAATTTTCATGTTGAAAACGATTTTAGCATTATCGCGATCGCTGCATCAAAGCCACAGATCCAAAGAATTGCAGATTATTTTGCTGTCATCGATGATGGTCGACACCCAAAATGAGCCTGTGATCGCCACCACAATGCTGAAGCCGATCAAACCCAGCAAACTATTGGAGGCAATCACCAAAGTATTCTCCACTAACCAAGTTATTTCCAGCAGTGACGTTGCCAAACCCAAGATCCCCCATGATCTCGCGGCTAGCCATCCCTTGTCGATTTTAATTGCCGAAGATAATCACGTAAATCAACTGATTATTAAAATGCTCCTCAGTCGGATGGGGTATCGTCCCGACTTCGCTGGCAATGGTCGAGAAGTGATCGCCTCAGTCGAGCGTCAGCACTACGACGTAATCTTTATGGATGTGCAGATGCCAATCATGGGTGGGCTAGAAGCAACTCGCGAGCTATGTTCTCAACAAAACCTAGTCATCCGCCCCCGCATTGTGGGGATGACCGCAAATGTGATGCCTGAAGATCGCTTGGAATGTGAGGAGGCTGGCATGGATGACTTTGTACCCAAGCCCGTAACTGTCGAATCTTTAGTCGCCGCCCTTGGGCGTTGTCAGTCGCTAAGATAGTAGAAGTTCAAGGGGGCTAAGGGAGAAGAGAAGGTGGAATTTGTCCAGAACGAGCAGCCAAGATAGATTCAGTCAAAAAATCAAGAATATTACGCT
>JAYUSC010000564.1:0-2985 GCA_043755885.1 Pseudanabaena sp.
CAGCGATCGCATACACTAGTAACAAATCTTTACGCCAGCTAAAGCATAAATCGCGATCGAATGCCAGACCATACTCATATCCACGTTAGAGGTGCTAGACAGCACAATCTCAAGAATGTTGACCTGACGATTCCACGCGATCGCCTGATCGTGTTTACGGGTGTGTCTGGCTCTGGTAAGTCATCTCTAGCTTTTGACACGATTTTTGCCGAAGGTCAGCGCCGCTATGTCGAGTCGCTGAGTGCCTATGCGCGGCAATTTTTGGGACAAGTCGATAAGCCCGATGTGGACTACATTGAGGGCTTGAGTCCCGCGATTTCGATTGACCAAAAATCAACTTCCCATAACCCGCGCTCAACTGTCGGCACGGTGACCGAGATTTATGATTATTTGCGGTTATTATTTGGTCGCGCAGGTTCGCCACATTGCCCGATTTGCGATCGCAATATTGCGCCACAGACGATTGATCGGATGGTGGATGCGATTATGGAGCTTAGTGATCGCACTAAGTTTCAGTTACTTGCACCCGTAATTCGTGGCAAAAAGGGAACTCATAAAAAATTATTGGCTAGCTTAAGTTCTGAAGGTTTTGCGCGGGTGCGTGTGGATGGAGAAGTTCGCGAACTCAGCGATAATATCGAACTTGATAAGAACAAGCTCCACGATATTGAAATTGTGGTTGACCGACTGATTCGTAAAAATGATATTCAAGAACGGTTGACTGATTCTTTGGCGACTTGTTTGAAACGCGCCGAAGGGATTGCGATGGTGGAGATTTTGTCTCCCGACTCCAACTCCGAAAAGGTTAGCGATCTGCTAACCTTTTCGGAAAACTTTGCTTGTCCTGAGCATGGCGCGGTAATGGAAGAACTATCACCGCGTATGTTCTCATTTAACTCTCCCTATGGTGCTTGTCCCGCCTGTCATGGACTCGGTAGCGTCAAAACTTTTAATCCCGAACTGCTCGTTCCCGATGCATCTTTGCCAGTTTACGCTGCGATCGCACCTTGGGCAGATAAAACCCATACTTATTACATTTCCCTGTTATCTAGTGTTGGCGAATATGCAGGTTTCGAGATTACGACACCTTGGGAAACCCTTACTCAGTCTCAGATTGATATAATTTTGCATGGCACGACTGAGAAGATTTTAATTAAGCCAGACTCGCTTTATCGCGATCGCAGTGAGGGATATTACAAGCGCTATGAGGGTGCGATCGCAATTCTAGAGCAGCAATATAAAGAAGCTGGAGAATCACAAAGACAGAAGTTAGAAAACTATCTAATCGAGGAGACTTGCTCAACTTGCGAAGGAACGCGACTGAAACCAGAATCTCTAGCAGTGAGGATTGGTGGTTACAACATTAACGATTTTGTGTCAGCGCCGATTGGAACTTGTCGCGATCGCTTAAAAAACCTCGATCTCGATCATCGCACCAGACAAATAGGCGATCGCGTCTTAGAGGAAATCGAAGCCAGACTGCAATTTCTGCTGGATGTCGGTTTAGATTACCTCACCCTTGATCGCTCCACCATGTCGCTCTCTGGTGGCGAAGCGCAGCGGATTCGTCTCGCTACGCAGATTGGCTCAGGACTAACGGGTGTTCTCTATGTTCTCGACGAGCCGAGCATCGGACTGCATCAACGAGATAACTCGCGACTGCTGGCGACGTTAACTAAACTTCGTGATCTTGGTAATACTCTGATCGTAGTGGAACATGACGAAGAAACCATTCGCGCTGCTGACTATCTCGTCGATATTGGACCTGGGGCGGGAGTGCATGGCGGTAGGATCGTTGCGCAGGGTACTGTCAAGGATATTGAGAATCATCCTGAATCTCTCACAGGTGCTTATCTATCCAAACAAAAGCTGATTCCCACACCCGCAGAACGTCGCGAAGGAAATGGCAAGTATTTAGAGATTTGCAATGCCTATCTCAATAATCTTAAACATGTCAATGTCACACTTCCATTAGGCAAGCTAGTTTGCGTCACAGGCGTATCAGGTTCAGGCAAATCTACGCTCATTAATGACCTACTGCATAATTCTTTAGAGCATCATTTTTTGCGTAAAAAGCCAGCTCCAAAAGGTATTGAGGAAATTAAAGGACTGCAAGCTCTGGATAAATTTATTGTGATTGACCAATCGCCGATCGGACGCACGCCTCGTTCCAATCCTGCGACTTATACAGGTTTATTTGATGTCATTCGCGAAACTTTTACCCTAACAACGGCGGCAAAAACAAGAGGATATAAAGCAGGGCAGTTTTCTTTTAATGTCAAGGGTGGACGCTGTGAGGCTTGCTCTGGACAGGGTGTGAATATTATTTCGATGAATTTCCTGCCCGATGTCTATGTGCAGTGCGATGTTTGTAAAGGCGCGAGATATAATCGCGAAACGCTGCAAGTTAAGTACAAAGAGAAGACGATCGCCGATGTATTAGACATGACCATCGAAGAAGCAATGCATTTCTTTGAAAATATTCCTTCGGCTCATGCGAAATTGGGAATGCTGGTGGATGTTGGTTTAGGCTATGTGCGTCTCGGTCAGTCTGCACCCACGCTCTCAGGTGGTGAAGCCCAGCGGGTGAAACTGGCGACAGAATTAGCACGACGGGCTACAGGTAAAACCCTCTATTTGATCGATGAACCGACTACAGGTTTAAGTTTTTACGATGTGCATAAACTCCTAGACGTGATGCAGCGTCTTGTCGATAAGGGTAATAGCATTATTGCCATTGAGCATAATCTTGATGTGATTCGCTGTGCGGATTGGGTGATTGATTTGGGACCAGAGGGAGGCGATCGCGGTGGTGAGATCATCGCCGAAGGTACGCCCGAACAGGTTGCCAAGGTCAAAAAATCCTATACTGGCAAATATCTCAAACAAGTATTAGCGGATTATCCCCGCGCTCTGCCATCCTAGTTTATGGGAACTCCAAGGAAAAAATGATCCATATCAAACCCAAAAATGTTGTGGCGGGCT
>JAYUSC010000565.1:0-2984 GCA_043755885.1 Pseudanabaena sp.
CGATCGCATTATTTAGTTTCTCTAACAAGCCAAAACCAAAAAACTTTTTGAAAGTGTTGCTTTGCAACACTTTCAAAAAGTTTTTTGGTTTATTTTATCGGGAATTGCTGTAGGATTGAGTAAAGACGGCGCATCGCGCCGCCTTTACTTTTTGAAGTTTAGAGATATTACTTTGGCTACTGTTTCGCTATCACAACGCGCTATTCAAATTAAAGAGTCACAAATTCGCGAGGCTTCCCGCTATTGCGAAAAATTTGGGGCAATCAACCTTGCCCAAGGATTACCCGATTTTCCTGCTCCAGAAGCGATCAAAGAATCGGCAAGAGCGGCGATTTCCTTAGATTTTAATCAATATGCTGATAGTTGGGGCTGGGACAAATTGCGAGTTGCGATCGCAACAAAAATGCAACGTGACAACCAAATTGCCGTCGATCCTGATACGGAAGTTACCGTATGTTGTGGTGCAACCGAAGGGCTAAATATCGCCCTGATGACACTGATCAATCAAGGCGATCGCGTTTTAATTTTTGAGCCATTCTACGAAAATTACATTCCTAATCTGGCAACCGTTGGCGGTATTCCTGAATTTATTACACTGCAACCACCACAATGGGAAATCACCCAAGAAATCCTTGAGCCTGCGTTTAAGAAAGGAATTAAAGCGGTAATCATCAATAGCCCAGCCAATCCCACAGGCAAAGTCTGGACAAGGACGGAACTAGAACTAATTGCTAAGCTCTGCCAGCAGTATGATGTCTATGCAATTACCGATGAAATTTATGAATATATCATCTATGAAGGCGAACATATTAGCTTGATGAGTATTGAAGGAATGCGCGATCGCACGATTGTCGTGAATGGATTCTCGAAAACTTTTTGCATTACAGGCTGGCGGTTAGGCTATACCGTGGCAAATCCTGAACTGACAGCAGCGATGCGAAGGATTCATGACTTTATTACGATTTGCGCCCCCGCCCCTTTGCAACATGCAGCCTTAACTGCGATGGAGTTTGGACGTGAATATTTTACTAAGTTAGCTCTAGATTACAAACGCAAGCGCGATATGCTTTACCCAGCCTTGGTGGAGCTAGGACTATCTCCCGTAATGCCTAGAGGTGCATATTACATCTGGACTGATAGCTCTGCGATCGCACCAGACGCAGAAAGAGCCGCCTTTCGCCTCGCCAAAGAAGCTCTAGTTGCTGCTGTCCCAGGCAGTTGCTTTAGTCAACCTGATCGTGACAAGGTAAATGGCTTAAGGTTTTGTTTTGCCAAAAAAGACAGCACGATTGAAGCTGCGATCGCAAACCTGTGTAAATTCAAGCTATAGACGGTCAAAAATATCAATTTTGTATTTTGCAGCGACTAAGGCGCTGCAAAATACAAAATTGGTTCCATAATCAGGACTGCCACAAAAATAATTAAGTTAGATCAGGGAGCAGTATCATGCTTGAAAGTTTGGAAGATAATGCGATCTCGAAGACAATTAGTGTAATGAATGATTATCCAGAGTTTGTAAATCTACAAACTCTGGATATGGTCTTGTTTGAAGATTTACGAGTATCAATAGACGACGATATGTTTTTTTCTGAATTGATGACAACTTATCTTCAATCAACAGCGCAATTGATGGATGAAATTCAGGATGCTTTTACTAACCAAGATGCCTATAAATTTGTAATTTCTGCACATTCTCTCAAATCGATTAATGCCAGTATCGGGGCAACTAGACTGTCTCAAATCAGCAAGTATTTAGAAAAAGCTAGCACAACAGCAGAAATCAATGTTTCTAATGATATTTTACATCTCCTCAATCATGAATACGCCGAGGTAGTAAAGACGATTCAAACCCATATCCTTGAGTTTATGGCACAATAATTACACATTAACTAGATTGCTAATCTATGCAAGTTCCTGCGATCGCGATTACGCCTTTTTCTGAAAAACTGAAAGCTCCGTTTCTAAAACATCAGATTTCCATATTACAGATCAATTTAGGTAAAATTTGTAATCTTGCTTGTACTCACTGTCATGTCGAAGCTAGTCCAACACGTACCGAAGAATTAACGCCAGATATTTGCCAACAGTTAATCGAAATCATTCATCGGTTCCCACAAATTCAGACAGTAGATCTCACAGGGGGCGCTCCAGAGATGCTGTATGGATTTCATTCATTAGTGAAGGCGGCAAGAGAACTTGACAAAGAGGTGATCGTTCGTTCTAATTTGACGATTTATTTTGAAAATGGATACAGTAATATTCCTGAATTCTTTGCTCAAAATCAAGTGCGGGTTGTCGCGTCTATGCCTTGCTATCTTGAAGACAATGTGGATAAGATGCGAGGCAAAGGTGTGTTCGATCAATCAATTCAAGCTTTGCAATGGCTAAATAGGCTCGGTTATGGTTCTGATCCTGATTTGATTTTAGATTTGGTATACAACCCACCGCTTCCCAATTCTAATAAGTTTGTCCTTGCTCCCAATCAACAGGGTTTGGAAATAGCTTACAAAACCCATCTACAAGAGCATTTTGGAATTGAGTTCAATAGCTTATTTACAATTACTAATCTTCCCATTGGTCGAAGTAAATTCCATCTCCGTCATCGCAAATTAGAAGAAGAATATTCGCAGTTTTTAGAATCGCATTTTAATCCTGATACCCTCGATCGCTTAATGTGTCGGAATCAGCTTTCGGTGGATTATCAAGGTAATATCTATGATTGTGATTTTAATCAAATGGAGAACTTACCCGCGCGATCGCTTAATGGTGAATATCTGACCGTAGCCGAAATCCTCGAACTAGATTCTTTAGATATCATCCAAAAAATTGAAACCGATGAGTATTGCTACGGTTGCACCGCAGGAAGTGGCTCTAGCTGCGGTGGATCATTGTTATAAAAGTTGTTGAAATTAAACGTAGGACGGGTTATAGCAAAGCAAAGTTTGCTTAGGACATAAAACCAGAAATGAGTTGCGGCGCTTCGC
>JAYUSC010000566.1:0-2984 GCA_043755885.1 Pseudanabaena sp.
CTACGCCCGCCGCAACATTTTTGGGTTTTGTTATTTCTTGCAAGTCCCTTAGATGATTTCCTAAGCGTAATCCATCCTAAGTTTAATTGATGCGTTACGTTTCACTAACGCATCCTACATTTAATTAAGCCTTCCTATTTAGTAAAGATTTATTTGCTTTTAGTGCAACTCATACAATTTATACATTGCTTAAACATGAGATCAAACAATCGTCTGTTACGTTAAAGCCTGACTGATTAACTACACACAAAACATATAGGTGAGACGAATGGTTAATATCTTAGACAGTAGCAATGCTGACAACTTTAATACACCAGTTACTGCGGTACTCAATGGTGTTAAGAAAGGACTCCTTTTCGCTGTTGGGTTCGCGCTAGTTGTGATGTTGCAAGTGACATTCTTTAGTTCTGGTGCGATCGCAGCTCCCTTGGCGAGCATTGGCAGTCAAGTTGACAAAATGACGCAAGGCGTGAAGACCGATATGGCGATCGATAAAGTCGCAGGTACTACCAAGCAAATTGGTCGCGATCTCCGCGATGGTAGAACCGACAAGGTAATTGACAAAATTGCCGACACTTCTAAGGACTTCGCCAAAGAAGCTAAAAATCGCGCTAAGGACTTAGCTAAAAACGTTAAGGAAGGCGCCAAGGAAAACATGGGCAAAGCCCAAGATATGGCTAAAGATGCCAAGAACAAAATTGGTGATGGCGTTGAGAAAACTAAGGAAATGGCAGGCGATCGCGCTGATGAAGTCAAGGCAAACACCAAAGACTTACCTGACAAAGCTGAAAACAAAGTTGAAGAAGCCATTGATTCTGTCAAAAACTTCTTAGGTCAGTAGATTTGGTAACTAAGGATAGGTGACGACCCTCTCGGCCTATCCTCTCATGCACAAATACTTGAAATAGACAAACGGAGAGAATCTCATGGACTTTATTTGGTTTATTTTGATCGGACTAGTGGCCGGAGCTTTAGCTGGTCAGATCGTTCGCGGTGGAGGCTTCGGTCTAGTCGGCGATATCATTGTCGGGATTGTTGGCGCATTGTTGGGCGGCTTCCTATTCAATACTTTTGGTGTCTCCACAGGCGGTGGCTTGATTGGTAGCTTGTTCGTAGCAACCATTGGTGCAGTGGTTTTACTATATGGAATCCGTCTAGTTAAAGCTTCTTAAAGCTTATTTGAGAATTACAGGTCGCAGATAAATTATTTAAAGGACAAATACAAATGACTCATAGAAATTCTACAGTTACAGATCAAACTGATGCTAACCTCGATCCACTTTCTGGAGAAGTAGGTGCACATCCCGTCGGAACAGGTGTAGGTGCGGCAGGTGCTGGCACTGTAGGGACAGTTATCGGTGGCGCAGTTGGTGGACCAGTTGGTGCTGTAGTTGGTGCTGTCATCGGCTCAGTGGTTGGCGGTTTGGCAGGTAAGGATGTGGCTGAACAAGTTAATCCTACTTTTGAAGAAACCAATTGGCAGGAGACTTATACTTCTAGCTCCTATGCTGAGCAAGATAAAACCTACGAAGACTATCAACCAGCCTATCGCACTGGCTATGAAGGCTACGATCGCTATGGTCATAGTGGTCGGACTTACAGCGAAGTTGAGACAGATTTGCAGCGCGATTATCAAACTAATCAGACTGGGAATTTACCTTGGGAAAAAGCTAAACATGCAGTAAAAGATGCATGGGATCGTGCTGCTACCGCAATTAGTCGCTAGCCAAAAGCTGCTCAGCTTTTAGCTTTTAACAAAGTGTAATGGAACTCACGTTTTATTACACTTTGTTTCGTAGTAAAGCAAGTTCATCATGTCACTCAAGTAGTTAGACATGCTAATGCCATGATTTTATAGAAGAGAAGTAAACATCTCTTAACTACACACAAGGAGCAATCTAAATGTCAGTAACACTCGAAGACAACAAACGGACTGCGATCGCAGTCAAGTTGGCAGATATGAAAGCAACCCAAAACTTGCTGATTGCCAATGAAAAGAGCTTAATCGCCGCTTGTCCTGATCGCGAAATCACTAATCGCTTAGAAGGATTTCTCAGAGACGACCAGAAAAACTTGGGTATCATCGACACTGTGATCGTTCAGTATGGAATTAAGGCTGAAGCTAAGCCTAGTGTCCAGAAAGCGATCGAAGAAGTCGAATCGATGATGGAAAATCCAGATCTCACTTTGTTTGATAAAGTGTCAAAGCATGAACTTCTCAAACACACTCAAGCAATGGCAGGAGTGCTAGTTCACAAAGCTGGTCAAGTGGTTGGTGCAGATATTGCCGTTGCGATCGCACCTCTCAACGCGGTTAACTTTGAAAATCGTGGGCATGAGGAGCAACTCAAAGGGATCATGGAATCTCTGAGTACGATGGAGCTAACGGGCAAGCCTTCTGACAGTGGACTGTGGTCAAGAGTGCAAGATACCATCGCCGCTCTGAGTGGGATTGCTGGCAGTCTTATCAGTGGCGGCGATCATGAGATCTCTATTTGTGATTTGATTCGTCTCGATCACACTAAAGTGTTTGCTCTACTTTCTCAAATTAAAGCCACTGACGATCCTCAAAAGCTAGAGGAGTATTTTGGACAGGTCTACCAAGATTTGAGCGCTCACTCTGCTGCCGAAGAGGAAGTCATCTATCCAATTGTGCGTCCTTACTACAATGACATTCAACATTTGTATGACGAACAAGCAGAAATGAAGCAGAAGCTTGAACAGATCAAAGCCATGAACTGCGATGATACGGTGGCTTTTAAGGCTGCGGTAGACCTGTTGGCCTCGGATGTCAATGCTCATATCAAAGAAGAAGAGGATGAAATGTTCCCTCGCATTAAGGGTAGTTTTGGTGACGAACAACAGAAGCAACTCGCGACTGATTTCAAGACTGCCAAAAGCAAGATTCAAGATCATCGACTAGTATCCGCTTCTCGCTAGATTCTTTAGAAACTATCTAAGGGACGCACACAAAATAATTGAAA
>JAYUSC010000567.1:0-2981 GCA_043755885.1 Pseudanabaena sp.
TTAACCTAATGTGAAAGCTCTAAGCTTTATTCTAAAAGGCTTTCAAATAATTTCAAAAAGTACATAAAAATATTGTAATATTCTTGGTATATTTTCGAGTCTCCTGTTAAGGTGTACTAAGCAACTACGGTGAGGAATTGCGATCGTGTCAAATGCATTCTGGCAAGCAAAAATTTGGGGACTCCTTCACGATCCTGCGTTGAAGGCTTTACAAGATAATTCGGGACGTGGCGGAAATGGTTTTTGGCGCGATCTAGCTGTGATGAAGGATTGGATAGAAAATAACTGGAATCCTGAAGAGTCAGGAGGAACCGCACTTAAGCATATTCATGATGCTGATTATTTGGCTTCTGCTAGCGATCGTGCTGCGATCGGCAGTTTGACTAATAGCATTGACTATAATCAGCAAGGGCTAGAAATTAAGCATTTACTATCTGGAGCAAGTCAGTCATGGACATTAATCGATGAAGAACATCAGCAATTATTTAATCCTAGAGCGAACCAAAGAAGAGTTGACTATCTTAACCAACGAGAAAATAGCTTGCTTCCAGAATTTATAAAGCGCAGTGATGATGCACGCTTAGTCTTTTGGTGGCTATGGCGTTGCTTACCAGAAGCGGTCTGCCAAAGCTTTGGGGATCAATCATTAATGTTGATGCCTGCGGAAACAAGGATTCCTGACGGTTCAATTTGGAGTCATGCTAGCCTGACAGCCTCTCTTGCAGGTTCGCTTGCAGGTTATAACCTTACGACTCAAGAGATAAAAGGATGGACTAAAAACAAACAAAAATCTCGCCCTTATATTGCGGTGTTCAGCTTTTCACCTGTGCAGGAATTAATTAAAGCTAGCCGTAAAATGCGCGATTTTTGGGCTGGTTCATGGATTCTGCACTATTTATCAGCAAAAATTTGTTGGGCGGTCGCTTGGAAATATGGTCCCGATACGGTTTTATATCCGAGTCTTTATGCTCAGCCGATGATTGACTATTGGTTGTTGCATGGTATCGGCGAAAATAAAGGTGATTTTAAAGGCTGGCAACACTTTGAGGATTTTGCAAAATTTGTAGACACACCCAGTGATCGGCGCATATTGACCGCAGGATTTCCCAATGTTCTTGTTTTTGTCTTGCCGCAAGATCGCGTAGAAGCTGTGATGCAAACTGCTAAACAAGTTCTCCATGATGAATGGCAGCGACTGGGGAAACTTTCTTTTCAAGAAATTCGCGATAACTCATCAAAATGGATGCAAGGTTTGGAAATGGATAGCAGCCTATGGGAAGGTTGGCTCGATAGTCAATGGCAAAGCTATTGGTCAGCTTATCCAGTTGGTGATTTGGGTGAGGAGTTGCGTAGTTCGGCAATTTATAAAACAGATGGACGAGATGATTGGACAGAGAAACAGAATAATTTTTGTGACTTGTCCGAAAAAGAAGCTCTGTTTCATGACCAAGAAAGAGATTTTTTAATTCGAGCAGGAGAATTACGCCGTCAAAGACAGGGAAGACATCCTTTTAACTCTAATGTTGGTTCTTGGTGGAATCATATTTTTGATCGTACTCGCCTCGCCTTAGCTGCGGTCAAAAATGCACGAGATTGGGAATTACCGACAGCTTTTGGAGTGCGGTCAACTATTTCGGGAGTTGGTTCGGCACTTCATGCAGGGCAAAAAGAAACGGAAGATAGTATCAAGCAACAATGGAAAAATCAAGCAGGAATGTTTGATGGACGTGAGATGTTGAATGCATCTGAAACCCTAAAACGAGCTTTGCACAAGTCATTGCCCAAGCTTTTTCCTAAAGTTCTAGAAACAGACAGCGATCGCATTGATGCTATGTACCCTGATCTGACAGCAGGTGTTGCAGGTTATTTGCGAACATCTTCTGTGGCGGATCGTGATCACTATATTCAAGTTTGCCAGAAAATTGCTACCCAGTTTGAGGAAACCCAAAAAGTTATCGCTCAAATGAAAGGTAAATGGGGTATTCCCTATGCTGATGAGAATTGGAGATTCAAAAAATATCATCCTCGACTGCTAAATGCAGGTTGGTTGGTTGAGGATTTGGAACTTGATGATGCAGCGAAAAAATTACTAAAACAGGATATTGACAAACTGCTTAGTCAGAAAGATTGCTATCCAAATAATAATCCCGCCGACTGGTATGTGTTAGCCGCAGGTGATGGTGATGGGATGAGTGAATGGCTCAAAGGCAAGCACCTCAAAAGCTATGAAAACTATATCCCCACTAGATTATTAGAAGCAGTACAACGACCTAGTCATAATCCACTAGAGGCAAGTGTAAATTTAGCGTTTTTGGAGTTTGTGAAGCAGCAAAAACGAATGGGAGCTTCCACTCATAGCGCTTTATCTCGTGCATTGCTTGATTTCTCAAATCAGCTTGTGCCTTACCTAACTGAACAACGCTACGCAGGGCGCTTGATTTATGGCGGTGGAGATGATGTACTTGCTTATACTAATCTTTGGGAATGGGATAAGTGGTTGTGGGATATTCGGCAATGTTTTAAAGGACAGCCAGACCCTCATGGTGAATTTGATAATCAAGGTGATTATTGGCAATGGTCAGGCGATCGCGAAAAGTCACCCGTGGCAAAGCGCCCATTGTTTACGATGGGAAGTAAGGCGACAATTAGCTTTGGGATTGTAATCGCACATCATTCTGTACCACTTGCGATCGCACTCGAAAATATGTGGGAAGCCGAAGAAGAATCAAAAGAACATGAGTACATTGATTTTGAATCCAAGAAACAAGCTAAAGATGCTGTGCAAGTGCGGGTAATCTATGGCAACGGCAATATTCTCAAGGCGACTTGTAAGTTTGAGACATTCCGGCAATGGCAAAAGCTTTTGAATATAACTAAACTTGAACCCGCAATATTTGAGCAAGCCGCAACTGTTTGGGAGCAACATCCTGTACCTGTAAAGGCTGCGATCGCATCTTGGTGTGTCGCTTTTTGCGATCGCC
>JAYUSC010000568.1:0-2979 GCA_043755885.1 Pseudanabaena sp.
ATTGGGTTTTATTTAATTTGCGATCCTTATAGATATCTATGGCTTGAAACCTAAAATTGGTGCGATGGGGTACGTCCGCCGCACCAATTTTAGAATCAATTACCCTATGTCAGGGATCTAAAGCTTAATAAAATTAATATCCAAAATATTTGCTGGAGTAATTGGGCTAAAATAAGATCGGCAGGGGAAAACTATAGAAGCCAACTTTGCAAATTCGTAAGTTACCTAAGCCCTACAAGCATGGCAAAAAGCTAGAGCTAAACTCCCTACAGAAATAATCGAAAATTTCTTGGGGAATGCAATTCGGGATAAATAGAAATATGCGTTTTGATCCATATTTTCACTATTCTGTATTCAATCTGTAATCATATCGCAGAGCTATCAAGGTCGTCTCTAAGAAGATAGATTAACTCCCACAGTTTCGTTTTGATAAGTCGAACCTATTGAAGTTATTTGTCTGTTCTAATCGCCGAAAGCTTGATTGTCGCTGATTTGCGATATTGATATCTGCTTGTAGGTTATGTTCGTAGGTTGCTATTTTGTTACCCCTCGTTTGCTTTAATTTGCTCACCTTAAACAATCGCTCGACCTTCGCCTCATGGAATTCTCGATTAATCAACTGTTAGACAATTTCTCTGATGACAAGCTAGTTACGCCCAAGGCGATCGAAAAAAAACTTGGGATCGGTGATGACAATAAAAGTGTTCGTCGGCTCCAAGTTGCCCTTGATGCGCTCGAAAAAATTGGCATTCTCGAAAAAGACAAGGGTCGATATCGCCGCATCCAAGAAGAAGGGTTGGTGGAAGGTCGCTTGCGTTGCTCAAGTAAAGGCTTTTGCTTTGCGATCCAAGATATCGAGGGCGCTGAAGATATATATGTGCGTGAAAGTCGTTTAAGTAACGCTTGGAATGGCGATCGCGTATTGGTACGTGTTACTAAAGACGGCGTGCGGCGGCGATCGCCTGAGGGTGAAGTGCGCTTGATCCTTGAGCGATCAAATCCAACTTTGCTTTCGACCGTAAAATTAACTGACGATAGTTATCGGGCTGTGCCACTAGATGATCGTCTCTTGTTTGAAGTCGAGCTAGTGCCAGATGAGGAAACGCCTGATTTAGATGTGGCTATTGGCAAACTCGTCCATTTGGAAATGGTGAGATTTTCGCTAGGCAATCATTTACCCTTAGGGCGAGTTTTACAGGTTTTGGGCGATGATGCCGAGTCAACTAATGATATTGATCTAGTCTGTTGCAAACATAATTTGCCGAGAAGATTTAGTGCCAAGGCGCTGACGGCGGCGGCAAGTTTGCCGAGAGGTTTGCGAAAAGCTGATCTCAAGCATCGTCTCGATTTACGTAAGACTCTAACCGTCAGAATTGGTAATGCAGCCGCGATTTCGATCGCAGAGGTGGAAACTGGCTGGGAATTGGGTGTACATATTCCCGATGTGGCTACCTATGTGACGGCGGGTTCACCTTTGGACTTAGAAGCGCAAAAGCGGCTACGTTCATTTTTCTTGGGTGATACGGTTTTGCCGATGTTGCCAGAGATGAACGTGTTTAATCAGCCTGAATATCTCGCAATGTCAGTGTTGATTAAATTGGATCACGAAGGGAATATGCTTTCGTTTGAGATTCAGCCTTCAGCCATATTGGTTCGTGCTAACTTGAGTTACCAAAGAGCGCAACAGATTCTTGATGGAAAGATGACGGTTGATGAGGATGCGCCTAGCCAAGAAATTGATACAGAAGTGGAAGAGTTGGTACATCTAATTGCGAAGGTGGGTACTTTGCTGCAAGAGCGCTCTAATGCAATTAGACTGGTATTGCCACAGATTCCTTCTCAAGAAGCAGATGAGGGTGTGCGCGGGTTGACAGTCGTCCCCTTAACTTTGCAGATATCTGGAAATGTTACGGAAGTAATGATCTTGGCAAACAAAGCAATCGCATCGCATCTACAGTCTCTATCGATTCCAACCATCTATTTACGACAAATTGCTCCCGATCAAGGCAAAGTCGATGACTGGACAAAGCTATTAGAGAGCATGGGGATTTCGACGCAACTAGAAACGCCTGATCAAATCCAGATTGCTGATTTGCACCAGATTTTGGGGCAGGTGAGTCAGCTTGAGCAAGACGCGACTCGCGATATTCTCAAATATCTATTGATGTCTATGTTTAAGACTAGCGAATATGTACTTGCACCTTCACTGCACTTTGGTCTTGGCTTAATCGATCTACCCTATGTACATGGCGTATTTCCCCAAAACCATTATGCCGATTTACTGATCCAGCGCATTTTGCATACTGTGTTTGAAGAAGGTCGCGATCGCCGTAGTATCAGAATTAAGGATGGTGTAAATCTTCGCAGTTCTAGCGCTCATGGACAAGTGAACTGGAGTGTTTTGCCACCTGAGACAGAACGTCAGCTAATTGAAGATTTGGAAGCAGTTGTGCCGAAGATTAATCAAGCTGATGCTTTGTATCACCGTTCGATTTCTGATCTTGACGGATTGCGTAAGGCCGAATTTATGCGATCGCACACAGGCGGGAACTTCTACGGCATCATCACTAGTGTTCAGTCCTATGGATTTTTTGTGGAGATCGAATCTCTATTAGTTGAAGGTTTAGTCCATGTCAGTTCTCTTAAAGATGACTGGTATGAGTTCCCATTAATTAATGGCAAGGGACGAGCAAGAGCTTCAACTTTATTGGTTGGTCGTCGCAGTGGTCGTCAATATTGTTTAGGCGATCGCGTGGAAGTGCAGGTCAAGGGTGTCGATTATTATCGCCAGCAAATTGACTTGGTTGCCGTGGTAAACACTGAGAGCGATCGCGACTTGTCGAATACCTTTGAATCTAATTTAGAATTGGAAGATGTTGCAGAAGACTTTTCTGAAGAGATCGATACAGAAGAGCTTGAATAACCGCCAACACAAGTAGATGTACATAATCAATTACAAACCCAAACCTGTAGAGTTGC
>JAYUSC010000569.1:0-6989 GCA_043755885.1 Pseudanabaena sp.
CCGCCCGCGCAGCGGGCGGTACAGATTTTTGGGTTTTATATTTAATTGTGCCTAGTTACTTAGATTAAGCTGTGGCGTTAACTCTAGAACATTATTCAAGACAATATCAGCGCCATGTTCGGTGAGTAAAGCTGCATAGCGATCGCGTAAATCTTGACTCACATGAGGCGGTATCACACCAACAGCCAGATATTTATAACTAGGATCATAAGTTCTTGCCTTTACTACCGTCAGCATATCCGCTACCGTATCACCGACATACACAACCAAACTTGCCGATATATCCTGCCTCAGCTCAATTTGCTTAACTGCTAGCAAAAGTCCCGTGGGATCAGGTTTACCCGCCGCATCTTCCATCGCAATCAACACAGGCGCATCAATTGCTAAACGCTGCAAGACATAACCAGCCGAAGCCCTTGTCGCCCCACTAAAAAATCCCCACCCAATCTTTGCGATCGTTAACTCCTGAAAATATTCAGTTGTAGCAATTAAAGGCTCCGCCGCAATATAACCATCTGACCAATCAAGATTACGCCCCCGATAACGACCCTGAAAAAACTCCACGATCGCATCATAGGATACCTGAATCTCTTGCCCCAAGCCTTGAGAATAGCGCTTAATTAGCTCGTGCGAAGCTTCCCAGTCATTATTCCAAATCCCTTCAGCCTTTAACCCGTCAATTTCTTCGGAGGTAGGACGATAAGCTGCATTTGTAAAATGCTCAACCGTATCCGCCAGCGCTCGGCGATAAGAACCCGATACATCTCGAATCACGCCATCAATATCAAATACAAAAATACTTGTGTTTAATATTTTTAAGTCAACTTTAGAGGTTTCAATCATGTTATATTGCAAGATCGCTACTTTAATATGTAATTTAACTTTTCTTGGAGGTAGGTAGCATTGTCCCAGTTTATTCTAAAAATCTTATGGTTAGAAAATAATGTAGCCCTTGCTGTCGATCAGGTCGTTGGCAAAGGTTTCAGCCCTCTCACCAAGTATTTCTTTTGGCCCCGTGATGATGCTTGGGATCAACTTAAATCAGAAATGGAAAGCAAGCCTTGGATTGCCGATCAAGATCGGATCGAAATTTTAAATAAGGCAACCGAAGTAATTAATTACTGGCAACAAGAGGGCAAAAACCGCCCCATGACAGAAGCTCAAGGTAAATTCCCTGATGTCATATTTACTGGTAGTAACTAGTAATTATCACAAAAACAAAAAAGAAAGGCAGTGCTTAGCACTGCCTTTCTTTTTTCATAGGATGTGTTTTATCACATCTTATTGGTTATTTATCTAGATCAGGCATCGAAAGTACAGCCTCAGTCTTACGGTCAATACCTTTTTCAAAGCCAGCAACAGCCGCGCGAGCGCGACCAGCGTGCCATAGGTGACCAACTAAGAACATGAAGGACAATACGAAGTGAGAAGTAGACAACCAAGAACGAGGCGAGACAAAGTTCACCGCGTTGATTTCAGTAATAACACCACCAACTGAGTTTAAAGAACCCAAAGGAGCGTGGGTCATGTACTCAGCAGCGCGACGTACTTGCCAAGGCTGAACGTCATTCTTAAGTTTATCGATATCCAAGCCGTTAGGACCACGAAGAGGCTCCAACCAAGGACCACGGAAATCCCAGAAACGCATGGTTTCACCACCGAAGATGATTTCGCCCGAAGGAGAACGCATCAGATATTTACCAAGCCCAGTAGGACCTTGAGAAGTTGCAATGTTTGCACCTAGCTTTTGGTCACGGACAAGGTAAGTAAATGCTTGAGACTGAGACGCTTCAGCAGCAGTCGGTCCAAAGAATTCACTAGGATATACAGTGTTGTTAAACCACACAAAGCAAGTAGCGATAAACGCCATGAAGCTCAATGCGCCCAAGCTGTAAGAGAGATATGCTTCGCCAGACCAAACAAGTGCGCGACGCGCCCAACCGAAAGGCTTGGTAAGGATATGCCAGATACCGCCACCGATGCAGATTAAGCCGAGCCAGATATGTCCGCCCACTACATCTTCGAGGTTGTCAACACCAACAATGTTGCCTTCTCCACCAAATGGTGAGTTGAGCAAATAGCCAAAGATGACCACAGGGTTGATCGTAGGATTAGTGATCACACGTACATCGCCGCCACCAGGCGCCCATGTATCGTAGAGACCACCAAAGAACATCGCCTTGAATACGAGTAGCAATGCGCCGCAACCCAACAAGATCAGGTGATACCCGATAATGTTAGTCATTTGGTTTTTGTCTTTCCAGTCGTATCCAAAGAAGGAAGAATAGTTCTCTAAAACTTCAGGTCCACGCAAAGCATGGTAAATACCACCAAAGCCAAGTACTGCCGAAGAAATAAGATGTAATACGCCAACTACGAAGTATGGAAAAATATCCAAAACTTCACCGCCAGCACCAACTCCCCAACCTTGAGTTGCAAGGTGAGGAAGAAGGATAAAGCCCTGCTCGTACATTGGCTTTTCGGGAATAAAGTGCGCGACTTCAAACAAAGTCATTGCGCCAGCCCAGAATACGATCAAACCAGCATGAGCAACGTGAGCGCCCAGTAGTTTGCCAGAAAGGTTAATGAGTCTTGCGTTGCCAGACCACCAAGCAAAGCCCGATGTATCCTGTGTGCGCCCACCCACTCCTAGCGAGTTTAAGTTAATGGTCGTCGTCACGAGAGGTTATCTCCAGAAAAATTTTTATAGGTTTAAAGTGCAAATAATTTTTAAGCTATCAGTTAAGTAGCTAGGCAAAATTAAATATAAAACCCCAAAATCTGTACTGCCCGCTGTGCGGGCGGTACAGATTTTAGTTCTTGGTTTTTAATTATGCCGAGGTACTTATTCAGATTACTAACTGCCAGAGTTTAGACGTTTGATGAGATTCATCATAATCCAAAAACTAGTAGAACCGTACTGATTTCTGATAGCTAAATTTTGCAATTACAATCAAAAAATTGCTTGCAGCACGCTGCAAGCAATTTTTTAAGCTTCAAATTTATAGTGCGTTACCGCGAGGTAATACTTCTTCAGGGAAGATAAATCTTTCGGCTGGTTGGTCTTGAGGAGCCATCCAAGCGCGAATGCCTTCGTTCAAGAGCAAGTTCTTGGTGTAGAAGGTTTCAAATTCAGGATCTTCTGCGGCGCGGACTTCTTGAGATACGAAGTCATAAGCACGCAAGTTCAATGCTAGTCCAACGATACCAACGCTGCTGAACCATAGTCCAGTTACGGGTACGAACAGCATGAAGAAGTGCAACCAACGTTTGTTGGAGAAAGCAATACCGAAGATTTGGCTCCAGAAGCGGTTAGCTGTAACCATGGAGTAGGTTTCTTCAGATTGGGTGGGGCTGAAAGCTTTAAAGGTGTTTGCGGTGTTACCATCGCCATCTTCAAACAATGTATTTTCAACAGTTGCACCGTGAATTGCACAGAGCAATGCGCCACCGAGGATACCTGCTACGCCCATCATGTGGAAGGGGTTCAGAGTCCAGTTGTGGAAACCTTGTAAGAATAGGATGAAGCGGAAGATGCCAGCTACGCCGAAGGTTGGTCCGAAGAACCAACCAGATTGACCCAAGGGGTACATCAAGAATACGGATACGAATACGGCGATAGGACCAGAGAAGGCGATCGCATTATAAGGACGGATACCAACTAGACGAGCAATTTCAAACTGACGCAACATGAAGCCGATCAATGCGAAAGCGCCATGAAGAGCGAGGAATGTCCATAGACCGCCAATTTGACACCAGCGTGTGAAATCGCCTTGCGCTTCGGGTCCCCACAATAGCAGTAAGGAATGTCCAACACTCAAAGGAGGGGAGGAGATGGCAACAGTCAGAATGTTGCAGCCTTCTATGAAACTAGAAGCGAGTCCGTGGCTATACCAAGAAGATACAAAAGTGATGCCTGTAAACCAGCCACCAACTGATAAAAATGCGGTTGGGAATAGCAATAAGCCACTCCAGCCGATGAATACAAATCTGTCGCGCTTTAGCCAATCGTCGATGCTGTCAAACCAGCCTCTTTCGACTTCTTGCGACCTGCCCATTGCAATGGTCATAATTGTAAATCCTGATTTAACTACGAGTATTTATATGGACTTGAAATTAGCTTAACACATCTTTACGTTTGCCTTCTTACAAAATACTTAAGAAGCTGAAACTATTACTAGGTAAAGGTTTAAGCTAAATTCTTAAGGTATGTATATTCACAAACAAATCTTAAAAAAATGTTAAGGAAGCATTTGAGTATTTCCTAAGAAGTACTTGTCAGCAATTTTAATATAAGTACCTCGGCATAATTAAAAACCCAGAACTAAAATCTGTACGACCCGCTGCGCGGGCGGTACAGATTTTGGGGTTTTATATTTAATTTGGCTTAGCTACTTATTAGCTAACAACAATAGTAGCAGCCTAGATTCAGTCATTTTTAAAATGATACGCACCTGTGATGTAATCACTCGAAATTGCGATCGCGATCGCATCTTTATCTTAAAAAGCAGTGCAATATTAAAGATAGAGCTACCCAATCTATTCCTGCAAAATGTTACTCCAACCTGTACTGAAGGAACTCTCTCGTTATATTAGCTGTCTAAACTAACTTACAAAGAGGTTAACCGATGAATAACTACATAAATTATCGTTACCGTGACGTTCAGAATCAATCGTTTCAAAATGAATTTCGCTCTGGCAGTAATAATCATGCAGACTTTGTAGGCTCAAAACTGAAAAGTTGTAATTTTCGAGGTACAAGTCTAGTTGGAGCTGATTTTTCGGAAGCCGCGATTGGGCGAGATCACAAAAACTTTCAGAAGCAGATCACCCAAATGTCGCTGCATATTATTTTGGGTATCCCTCTTGGGTTAGCTGCGTGGTTTTCTAGCCAACTTGTTTTCGTGGGTTGTGGTGTTGAAGTAGCCAATCCCTATGGGTGGCTGACAAATCATTTTGTTTGGATAGCAGCTTTCGCAGCCGCAGCAACAATGTCGAAGAGATCGCTTTTCTATGTATACATAGGACTCATTGGATTCATGATTTTCGGTGCTTTAATTGGTAATAAAACTGCGAGCATTATTTCTATAGGCGTAGTGCTGGTAGCCTTTGGGATGTCCCTTTTTGGGCTATATGTGGGTTACAAAAAAGGGGCGATCGCAGTGGGTATGGTATGGATGGCGGTGGGAGTTTCGTCAGCTATTTCGGCTGGCTATAGTTGGATCAAGCTGCATGAGCATTATTATGCAATTCTGTTTGCTTTTCTGACAGTTGTGCCAGCCATTTTGGCAACGAAGGCTTTTAATCTGCATTTTGCAAAATTCAAAATGTCCGCAATGACTTCTTTTCATGAAGCAGATTTAGAAAATGCACGATTTGTAAATGCAGATTTAGAAAATTGTGATTTTTTAGGTGCAAATTTGCAAGGTGTGGATTGGCATGGTGCAACTTTTAAAAATTGCAAGTTTTCTCAAGGTTTTGCTCCAAAGGTGCAAGATGCGATCGCTAAAAATCCTGAAACTAATCCAGAGGCTAAACAATTGGCTGTGAATACTTAATCATGGGCAGAATTAGTGATTGAAATCATGATGGAAATACCTGATGTTATCAAAGGAATACTAATTCTTATTTTCGTGTTTTTACCGATTGAAAAAGTATTAGCAGTTCATTATCAAAAACTATTCCGTGAAGGTTGGTTTACAGACTTTTGTTATTATTTTTCTGGCTATTTTATTGGTCATGGCACAACAAAATTATTAATTGTATTTGTGCTTTTGGGGCAAGGATCAATACCGATAGCATCTAAATTTGTCAGTCAACAATCTCTTCTTTTACAAGTAACTTTCGCTATATTCATTGGCGATTTGTGCTTTTATTTTGCTCATCGACTATTGCATACTGTTCCTTGGTTATGGCAATTTCATGCCATCCATCATAGCTCTACTCATATTGATTGGCTTGCCACAGTCCGTGTTCACCCTTTCGAGCAGATTTTAACTAAATCTTGCCAAATGATCCCCCTTTATTGGTTAGGATTTTCGACTGAGGCTTTGGCAATTTATGCGATTTTTTCAAGTGCGATCGCCTTTTTTATTCATGCCAATATTCGAGTCAGATTCCCAGTTTTAAAATGGATTATTGCCACACCAGAATTTCATCGTTGGCATCACGATCGCTATCCACAGAAATACGCTCAAAATTTAGCTGTACAGTTGCCAATTCTTGATTATATATTTGGAACTTTGCATATGCCTGAGCATGAACAACCAAAACTATACGGAACCAAATTAAATACCACGACAAATTATTTTAATCATTTAATTTATCCGTTTAAAAATTGGGTAGTGCTAAACAAAAAAGACTAGGGCGAAGCGCTGCCCAGCCTTGTTTAGCAATACCAAAAATTGGAGTAACAAAAATGCAGCCAAGTAATTTTCAGGAATTTGTCTCTAAGCGGAGATATTTAATCCCATTAGTCTTAGTTAGTTTGTTGCTAGTTATTACTGTTGGAGCCTTGAGCTTGATCGCATACCAACATCAAATGAGCTTGCCTGTGTATTTGCAAAACTTTAGCACGCCGCAAATTTCGGTAGAGGAGTTGGCTAGTAACAAGCTCAAATCTATAGTTTTAATCGATGTGCGATCGCAGGACGAGTATGCAAAAGATCACATTGCGAATAGCGAGCTTGTACCATTACCCGAAATTGAGTCTGAGCTGGGTATTCAACGGGTTAAAAATATTGTGGAACGCTATGAAAAAAAGCATCAAGCCAAACCTACAGTAGTTTTGTACTGTACTTCGGGAATGCGATCGATTAAGGCAAATAAGTTACTTAGCGATCGCAGTTATCAAGTTTTGACTCTGACGGGCGGGATTACCGCATGGCGCAAACAATTTACGCGATCGCAGGATCTCCAAGTTTTACTCCCTTCCCAGTGAAAGATTAGACGTTGCGGCGCGAAGCGCCGCAACGCTAATTCTTGGTTTT
>JAYUSC010000570.1:0-2977 GCA_043755885.1 Pseudanabaena sp.
TTGACCGCATATTAATTGCTCAGTCTATGGATGAGAATTTACAAATTCTTAGTATTGATGAGAAGTTTGATGCTTATGGTGTTAAACGTTTGTGGTAATGATCGCAAAACCATTAAACTTGAACGATCGCAAATACCCCCAATCACCAATCCTGAAGTTTTCTGTCAGTTTACGCAAAGAAAAGAAGCGATCGCATAAAAATTAATTTCAATGAGATCGCTTCTTTTGCACCAAAAATCATGATCTCCTAACTCATCACTTTTTGAACTTACTACCACGAGATCTATTCATACTGGAGGTTTCCCAACGTAATTTACTCATGTTATTCGGGTGCTGTGGATCATGTCCTGCATCATATCCTGGAGGATTACGCCATGTACGAGCATTATTACCACGGGTACTTTGTTCATTTTTCAGCCAATTCCGAATATGGCTAGGCGTTTTAGGATCGTTGATACTGTTCCTTTTCAGTGCGGCTTTACCTGTTTGAAATGCAGCGCCATGTTTTTTACCTGCGAGAGCAGATTCAACACCTGTTAGCAAAAATAATGAGACGAGTGATCCTGTGATAATAGTTTTTAGATTCATTTGATTACTCCAATTCATAAAGATGGGTGAGATTGTGTTCTATTTAGAAGTTGCTCTAGAATTACGTTTAGCAGAATTGCCTTGAGGTTTCTTCCCCTGTCGCTGAGTCCAATCGTCAGATTGACGTTTTACCTCTTTCCGTCCCTTTGGTAGATTCTGATGGACATCACGATTGCCTTTCCAGCTACCAGTGCTTTGTTTTTTTCTGGCATGGGCTAGAGCAATATTGTCAGATTTTTCCAGCGCTGTGGTGTTGCTGCTTTGCAAAGTGTTTGCAGCAGTGGCGGGTAGTGTGAATGTTAGGGACAACAAACTACCAAGTAAAAATGACCGAAACGTTTTGAATTTATTCATTTTAATTAAGCTTATGAAAGATTGTCTGTATTTGGATTTCTAACTGTATGTAGAAAAATTGACACGGGTTGTAGGAACGCGAATTGTGCGGTCAGCATCAACAATTATATCTAACTCACCGTAACCACCTCGACCTGGTTGGCGCAACCGATAATTTATAGCAACTCCTCCTGTACTGTTAACTGATTCGTATTGAGAACTACTAAACGATTGATTCCATGAAGAAATATTATCTTGATTTTTATAGGTTGGCAAAATAGCATTTTGTACTTGTTCAGGATAAAGACGCTCATTCTCGCGTAGGTATGTTGCAGCTATGGCTACTCCCGCAGCGGCAGGGCTGGCAAAAGTAGAGACACTTGTACTTCCGTTGGGAAGTATTCTAGGTAAGCTCATAGCAACATCGATGTTCTGTTGTCCGACCGCAACATAGTTATAAAAACGGTTATTGAGTTCGGCAACTTCAACACGGCGAAACTCGGCATCAAATAGTCGGCTCTGTGCCAACATAGCTTCATATCGATCATCCCACCACTTCTGACTGCGTACCTGAAGCCCAGATTTGAGAGCCATTCCTGCGGCACGAAGGAGTAATCCCAAAAAGAAAAATGCTTCAGCGGGCTGTGGTTGGAATGCAACAGTAGTGATGAGAGAACCACTACCGATTGCACTATATTTCAAAAAATCTCTGCGTTTCATAAATCTAGATAAAGTTAACAGTTTAAAAAGAGGACAAAATGAATTAGGCAAATTTAATACAGCTTGTCTTCAAGAATCCATAAAACAGGGCATAACTTACCATAGTCATCGGAAGAATTAAAGCACTCCACACTGAAAGCAAGACTACGAACACCACTGATATCTACAGAAAATCGCTTCAATTCTCTGAATCCTACTTCCGTACTACCAGCAAACTTTCCATCAAGATATGTAGTTAACCTTAAACGTGTTGCATACTTACCATTCCACCAAGTTGAATTGTCATTCATAGCTACAGCCATTGACAAATTCTTGTAAATTGGGGAACGATTACGTCCTGCTAAATCACAAGTGACCTCAGATGGGTCTCTTTCCGATGTTGCTTCGGAATTTCCTGACTGAGTTGAGGCAAAGAATCCGAAAGCTTTATGGACTCTTCGGTTTGAGACCAAAGAAGCATCATTCCTAATGTAAATACCGTTGTATGTATCTTTTGAATGACATTTCATTTCCAACAAAGAACCAACGCCAGCTTCTCTTCGAGACTGTGCAAAACTTGTCCCCTCAAATCCAATTGACAATGCAAGCGCCATACAAGCTAACTTGCCAAAGATGCTAAATTTCATAATTTTTCCCCTGCCAAAATAATTGGTTAATAAAGAAATTCACATGTTTATTACCTATTAATATGATTAAGTTAAAAAGGACAAATGCAACTTAACGTAGACTAATAGTTATGTTAGTATTTGATTAGGAATTTACCTAATTATGCTCTATGACACTCACTGATGAACAGTTTACGCAAGTTTTTACTGATTGGGACTTAGAAACCCTATATACCGATCTGGCTTCAGCGAAGGGACGGCGACTAACTCCTGTAGAAAAATTGCATCTGAGGGGCTTGCTCTCTGGTCATAGTCCATCAGAAATTGCCGAAAAGCTTAGCAAAAGCGTCAAAGGGGTAGAAGTCGATCTTTGTAGCACCTTATACCAATATGTCAAAAATTTAGTTGGGAAGTCTAACGGGAAAGTAGACAACTGGAGAAATATCAGTGAATGGCTTGAAGGTGCTGGTTATAGAAACAAATCTATCCCTTCTGTTCAATTTAAAAGCTCTTCACCTGTAGATTTGCTAGTTAAAAGAGCAAAAATTAGTTTTGAGAATAACCAGATTATTATTGATGTCGATATGCGTATAGTTGCCCCTGTGTCACCAGAATTTAGTGGAACTAATGAAGAGCTGGACTTTAGACTAAAAAGATGAAAAGAAAGGCAGGAAGTGCTAGGCACAAACTGCCAAAAGAGCAATGATCAATAAACCAAATTGACATTGACT
>JAYUSC010000571.1:0-2973 GCA_043755885.1 Pseudanabaena sp.
GCCGCAATCCTCTCTTTGGTTTTATTTAGGAATTACGATAGAATTAGCTTAGGTTCATGAGCAATTAAGTCGCTTTAAGGGTGGAGGTCTCAACAACCATGAAGATATCAAACTGGGCAAAACAAGGTATCGGTTTAGCGATCGCAAGTTTGGGGTTTTGGCATGTAGCGATCGCAAGTGCTGAGGCGCAATTAGGCAATGTTCTTGTCTATATAGCGGGAAATAATCCTGTGACTATGAATATAGCAAGGCAAGTTGTCACCAATCCTGTAGTTGCTTCAGTCAATGGGCAGACCTCCATCCTCGCAGGATCATTCGATGCTTCGACCGCAGACCTTGTGATCAGAGAATTACAACGACGCGGCGTAGCCGCACAGCAGGGTTATCAAACTTCTCAGAATTTCCAACCAGCTCAACCCGTTAATACTTCAACCTATGTAACATTGCCGAGTTATTTACCAAGCAATTCCTCCACCAATAGTATCGAGAATTCGGCGAAATATCGCTACGTTACCGCAGTTCCTGTGAGATCGATCACAACTTTAGATCAAGTCAGGCAGTTCATTCCAAGCGCTTTTGTCTCAAAGTCAGGTCGTGGGAACTATATTTATGCTGGCGGATATCTAAATCGCGAGGCTGCCGAATCTTTGCAACATTTCTTGCGATCGCAAGGACTAGATGCTCGTGTACTCTATTTTTAACTTTAATTTGGGCTAACTATGGACTCGATATTAAGACAAGGTAGTAAGGGTAGTGCTGTCGCTGAATTACAGCAACTTCTCCAAAGTAAAGGATTTTATACTGGCAAAATTGACGGCGATTTTGGCGCTGGCACAACAAATGCAGTCCTGAAATTCCAAAATGCGAATGGATTAGTCCCTGATGGGCTTGTTGGTAGTTCTAGCTGGGCTAAACTGCGTGTGGTGATACCGACTGCATCGCAGGGCTTGCCGACATTATTACCAGGTTCTAAAGGCGCGGCTGTCTCTCAGGCGCAACAACTACTCAAAGACAAAGGCTATTACCAAGGTCGGATTGATGGTGATTTTGGCATGGGTACAAGAGATGCGATCGCGTCCTTTCAACGCGCTAATGGATTGACTGTCGATGGCAAAGTGGGCGAGCAAACATGGAAAAAATTACAAGCGCCAGTGATCGCGGATGCCACGCCACCAGTGACTTTTGTCGAGATTGTCCGTCCAACATCACCGACCCCAACACCTGTAAATCCATCGCCAACGCCAATACCTTCAATTTTTGTCCCTGCTCCAACAACTCCAGTCACAGCTAATAACCCAATTGTTAACGCGCCATCACCAGTTCCTGCTGCAAGTGCGATTAGCCTAGTCGATGCTGCGAATAGTTATAGTCGCGCTAGATTGCCAAATCAAACCGCCGCGATCAACAACTTACAGGCAAGTGTCACCCCAGAAATATTGCAACAATTCGTTCAGCGTTGGCAAATTGCCTCTGGACTCGCAACTACAGCTACATCTTTGCAAGATGCTTTCAGTGGTTACAACAGCGCCCAAATGCTCAACCAAAACCTTGCCTTGCAATGGTTGCAAAGCCAACTCTTGTCACAAACGATCGCGCAATTTCGTCAAGATTGGTCAAACCTCAATGCAGGAGCAGGTACAAGCACAACAACTCCATTTACGCCGATACAACCGACTGAACCGACAAACAACAATTCTCAACTACAACTGATCAATCTGACTGCTGCTGTAAAAGCTTATACGCGCTCGGCAAACCAGCTTATGGCTCTGGAAAGTCTGCAAGCTTCTTTACCACCACAAACGATGCAGCAGTTTTTCCAGCGTTGGTCACTTGCCTCCGAGCAAACTGCGATCGCAATTTCTTTGGTGGATGCGTTTCAAGATTACGACAGCCAGAAATTTACTAGCCAAGTAACCGCCTTGCAATGGCTAGAAAAAGAGCTAACTACAGCCAATCTCGAAAAATTCTCACGAGATTGGCAAACAATCTAAACAAAAAAGGGCGCAAAGCGCCCTTTTTTGTTTTTAAAAACTAACCGCACCTTGGCGACGAACCAACCATCCATCCTGCGTCCATTCCACGACAGTTGATGGCAATCCACGACCAGATTGCTCATTAATATCGATCGCATCGCCTAAAGTGATCACTGAGGGAAAAGCATTATCAATTTCGAGCATTCTGCGTAAAGGCGGCTGATTACTTTTATTGGCACTCGTGGTTAACATCGCTCCTGTTTGCTGCAAAATTGCGATCGCAATTTTACTGTCGGGAATTCGCACACCTAAAGTTTTAAAGCCAAGATTTAACTGACAGCCGCGATTGCTAGCGGGTAAAACCAGAGTCACCGCACCTGCAAAATATTTCTGAGCAGTTTGCTGCCAAATTGCCAAATCAGGATGATCTATATCTAGAAACGGCAAAAATTCTTGCCAACTTGCTGCCATCAAAATCAAAGGCTTATCAGCCGATCGCTGCTTAAGCGTATAAATATCGGCACTGCGATCGGGACGCACCGCCAAAGCAGGCACTGTATCAGTCGGGAAGCTAACTAATCGCCCCGATCTTGCGATCGCTACCAAAGCTACCAAAGAAACTAAAGCCACTGAATCTTGCCTTCTCCAAACTGCGTAACTACATACAAAATAAAAAGCCCGTTTTTTGTAGCGCGGCGAAGCCGTGCCACAGAAAATGGACTTTTTATTTTACCGAAATCAACTTTAAATCAACTTCTTTGTTTTCTAATTCTGCAACAACAGCCACGATTCCAGGACCAAAAAATCTGGTTAATTTATCTTGTTTTTGTTGCCAAGTCTCAAAACTCATTAATGGCGATCGAAAACGCAAAACTAAACTGTAATCACCGTTAGTTTCTTCGGATTGAGAAATTTCTTCATAAAGCCCAGCTAAGACGGGACGCTCTTCATTGGTGGGACTCATTCCCAGTTTTTCTAAAATTTCATCTAAATGAGCCTT
>JAYUSC010000572.1:0-2970 GCA_043755885.1 Pseudanabaena sp.
ACCCAAAAAAGTTACGGCGGGCTTAGCCCGCCGCAACTTTTTTGGGTTTTATTATTTCTTGTAAGTCCCTAATTGATTTTTTTAAGGGGCGATAGTTACAGGGATTGACATCCTCTCAGCGCTGTTTAATCGTAATTATTGATGCTATGACTTGAATTTGCTGTTACATTGTTTTCAAGTATCGTGATTAGCTTGTACAGCGTTCGTAGATTTTATGGCAAAGCAAGGGCAACAACAGTTAGATTTCGGGTTGGAGTCTAACGGGGGAAATATCATCCCGACCTCATTGCATACAGAAATGCAGCGATCGTACCTAGAGTATGCGATGAGCGTCATTGTCGGTCGTGCTTTGCCCGATGCCCGTGATGGACTTAAACCTGTGCATCGCAGGATCATCTACGCCATGCATGAGCTGGGACTCGTACCAGAGCGTCCATTCCGTAAGTGCGCCCGCGTGGTCGGGGATGTATTGGGAAAATATCACCCCCACGGCGATCAGTCGGTTTACGATGCCCTCGTGCGCTTGGTGCAAGACTTTTCGAGTCGATATCCGTTGCTGGCGGGACATGGTAACTTCGGCTCCGTCGATAACGACCCTGCCGCAGCGATGCGCTATACCGAATGTCGATTAGCTGCGATCGGCAATGAGGCGCTGCTGAGCGAAATCGAAGAAGATGTAGTTGATTTTGTCGATAACTTTGATGGCTCGGAGCAGGAACCCGCCGTATTACCAGCGCAGTTGCCAATGCTATTGCTGAATGGCTCCACAGGGATCGCCGTGGGCATGGCGACCAATATTCCGCCGCATAATTTGAGTGAAGTCGTCGATTGTGCGATCGCATTGATCGATAATCCTGACTTGCCCGACGAGCAACTGCTGCGCTTGATCCCTGCGCCCGACTTTCCCACAGGCGGGATCATTATGAATCAAGAGGGTGTGCGTGATGCGTACTTAACTGGGCGTGGTAGCGTCACGATTCGCGGTGTGGCGGCAGTTGAGCAGTTCGGCGGCAAAGGTACTGGCAAACGTCAAAAACTGGCGATTATTATTACTGAATTGCCTTATCAGGTGAATAAATCAGCATGGATCGAGAAAATTGCTGAATTGGTGAACAATGGCAAAATCAATGGAATTTCGGATATTCGCGACGAAAGCGATCGCGCTGGGATGCGAGTTGTCATTGAACTCAAAAAAGATATTTCGCCTGAAGTAATTATCGAGCAGCTATATCGTCAAACGGCGCTGCAATCAAACTTTGGCGTAATACTTTTGGCACTTAAAGGCGCACAGCCGAAGCAGATGTGTCTGCGCGAACTGCTGCAAGAGTTTCTCACTTTTCGAGAAGAAACCCTTGCCAAGCGCTTCCGTTATGAATTGAAAAAAGCACAGGAAAAATCGCATCTATTGGAAGGACTAGTCATCGTTCTCCAAGATATCGATCGCTTAATCAGGATTTTACGATTTGCGAGTAATAGTGCGCTTGCGAAAACTGATCTGCAAACAGAATTTGGGCTATCAGAAATCCAAGCTGAAGCGATTCTCTCGATGCCTTTGCGTCGAATCACCGCGATTGAGCAACAAAAGATCCGCGAAGAGTTAGACACTTTGCAGCAACAAATAGCGCGGCTAGAGAAATTGCTAGGCGATCGCCGCGAGTTGATGAAATATCTCAAAAAAGAATTGCGCGATCACAAAAAAAGACATAGCGATCAGCGCCGTACTCGTCTCGCATGGGAGCTATTGGAAAATCAACAAGGGCTTAATGTTGTACCGAGTGACGATCTAGAACCGCCAAAAGAAGTCTCGAAAAGAGCTAAATCCAAAAAGAATGAAGCTGAAGATGATCTTCAGCCAACCCTTGAGACTGAGAACGTAATTGAGAAAGCTATTGAGAAAAATACTGAGAAAATAAGCGATCGCAAATCTACAAAATCCCCAGCCAATAAGCAACCCAAACTAGTAGAAGTTCCGCTAATTTCACTGACAACTGCACTAAACATTCCCGTTGCCGAACCGCAGGATATGACCGTGCAAATCACGCACAAGGGCTATGTCAAAGGCTTAGAGGTTAATTCTAGATCTGCACAATCTGCGGATTTAGGTGATGATGTGACGATTGCATCCTATGACACTTGTAGCGATCGCGAAATGGTGGTTATGACTAGCTCAGGTCGAGCGTTTCCCCTATCTCTAATGAATGTACCAATCTTCAAAGGTAAAGGACGAGCTACGCCTTTGATTACGCTATTGCCTGATGGTTGCGATCGCATCGTGTCGCAGTTTGTCTGGGAAAAGAATGCCGAATCAACAGAAGGTTTAGTCCTACTTTCTAATCAAGGCAAAATCAAGCGATCGCCTATTTCCGAATTTGCCGAGATGACCGCACGCGGATTAATTGCCGCCAAATTTAAAGACGATGATGAGTTGTTCTGGGCAGATATTGTCGGCTTAGAGCAAGAACTTGCGATCGCAACTTCCGCAGGTCGGATTTTGCGCCTCAAAGCTGATGAGACGCAAATCCCCACGGTCGGAAGGGCTGCCGCAGGAAATATTGCTTTGCGTTTAGGAAGTACAGAAACTCAAATCGGTGTATCGGTTCTCGATTTGCAAAATCATCCTCATTCGGAACTAATTTTAATCACCGCCGAAGGTTTCGCCAAACGTATATCCGCAGCCAATATCAGATCTGCGGTCAGAGGCGCGATCGGTTCGCAATGTTTCAAGTTCCAATCGCGAGCCGATCAGTTAGTCAGCATGACTGCGATCGCCAAACCGCGTCTAGATTTACCAGTCACTTTCTTGATTGGTCAAGAAGGCGACATTGGTTTAAGAACTGTACAAATGCCTTTGGGTGCGATTCCTTTAGAGTCGCCCAATAGTCAAGGACGTTCGATTTTTGCAGGTGAAAGCGATTTAGTGCGATCGGAAAAAGTAATTCGCGTAGTTGCCTAATCAGGGTTTGAGCCTCG
>JAYUSC010000573.1:0-6956 GCA_043755885.1 Pseudanabaena sp.
GAAAAGCTCAAAATTGGTTTCATAATGGGAATTGCTGGTTTTTTATCTTCCTATTTGCACAGGCGGCTATCCCTACGTTCGCTGTCTAGCGTGAGTAAACCATCATTTCTATAATGACTTTAGTAACAAATCTTAAAGTATAAAAAAATGGCTGTAAAAAAAGAAGACCCCAAGCGATCGCGGGCAAGGCTAATCGGCAATGTCCTATTGCTGATCGGCGCAGGATTGCTGATTATAAATATATTTTTACCAAACCTATTTGCACCTCCCGTAGCGCGGGTTCCCTATAGCCTCTTCGTGCATGAAATCGAAGAAGGACATGTAGCCCGTGTATATATCGGACAAGACCAAATCAGCTATCAATTAAAAGGTGTTAGCCCTGAAATCGCTGGTGATGTGATTTCCACCACCCCAATTTTTGACTTAAATCTCCCCGAACGCCTCGAAAAAAGTGGCGTAGAATTTGCCGCTGCACCTGTGCAGAAAGCTGGCTGGTTCGGTACATTACTTAGCTGGGTAATTCCGCCATTGATCTTTGTCGGTATTTTCCAACTCTTTAGCCGTAACGGTGGCGGAGTCGGTGGCGCACCTGGTGGCTTGCAAATTGGTAAGAGCAAAGCCAAGGTATATGTCGAAGGCGAAACGACCAAAACCATGTTTACCGATGTCGCAGGTGTCGATGAAGCGAAACTAGAACTCCAAGAAATTGTCCAGTTCCTCAAAACCCCAGAAAAATACACCAAGATCGGCGCAAAGATTCCTAAAGGCGTATTGCTAGTTGGACCTCCTGGTACTGGTAAAACTCTACTGGCCAAAGCTGTCGCTGGTGAAGCAGGTGTTCCTTTCTTCAGTATCTCTGGTTCTGAGTTTGTGGAACTCTTTGTCGGTGTTGGTTCTTCACGAGTACGGGACTTGTTCGAGCAAGCCAAAAAACAATCGCCTTGTATCATCTTTATCGATGAACTTGATGCGATCGGTAAGGCTCGTTCTAGCGGCGGCATGTACGGCGGTAACGATGAGCGTGAACAAACCCTCAACCAACTACTCACCGAAATGGATGGATTCGGCGTTGATGGAACGACAGTAATCGTTCTTGCGGCAACTAACCGTCCTGAAACCCTTGACCAAGCACTATTACGTCCAGGTAGATTTGATCGCCAAGTCCTAGTTGATCGCCCTGACAAGAGCGGACGCTTAGCAATTCTCAATATCCACTCGGCGAAAGTCACTCTCGACAAGAGTGTTAACCTAGAAACGATCGCAACCAGAACTTCAGGATTTGCAGGTGCTGACCTTGCTAACCTCGTCAATGAAGCGGCGCTACTCGCAGCCCGTGCTGGACGCGAAACTGTTCTACTTGAAGATTTTGCTGAAGCGGTCGAACGTGTGGTTGCGGGGCTAGAGAAGAAGAGCCGTGTTCTCAATGAGAATGAAAAGCGGATTGTCGCCTATCACGAAGTTGGTCATGCTCTAGTCGGAGCGCTAAACTCCAGTAGCGGCAAAGTCGAGAAAATCTCGATCGTGCCTCGCGGTATGGCGGCTCTCGGTTATACCTTACAACTTCCCACAGAAGATCGCTTCCTATTAAGCAAAGAAGAAATCGAAGCCCAAATTGCGACTCTCCTTGGTGGACGCTCGGCAGAAGAAATCATCTTCGGTAGCATCACGACTGGTGCATCGAACGACCTCCAACGTGCTACTGATCTTGCTGACAAGATGGTGACTAGCTACGGCATGAGCAAAGTTTTGGGACCACTTGCCTACCAAAAGCAACAAAATCAATTCCTTGGCGGTATGGAAATGGCGCGTAATGTCAGCCCTGCCACTTCGGAAGCAATCGACAAGGAGATTAAGGCGATCGTCGAGAATGCTCATGCGAAGGCGTTAGCAATTCTCCATGCAAATCGTGATTTGCTAGAGTCGATCTCTGAGAAGCTCTTAGAAACGGAAGTTATCGAAGGTGACTTCCTGACTGGTTTGCTATCTCAAGTTAAACCTGCTGAAGTTAGCGTATAACTTCCTCAACAGATTCCAAAAAAGCCGCGCAATGCGCGGCTTTTTTGTTTGTAGAAGACTCTTGTATTCTTTCCCGAAATACAAAATATTGGCGTTAATATACTTGACACATCGAATCTCTAAAAACCCCTCCCTAACCCTCCCCTTGCAAAGGGGAGGGAAATAGAATTCCGATCTTCCCACCTTTCAAGGCGGGATTGAGGGGGGTGCATTTTTATGGTGCGTCAAGTATCTTAATGGCAAAATATTGCGGCAGGCGAAGCATCGGATCACCAATTTTTGAGAGGAATACAGGATTTATGTATTGACATTGTATATACGTGATTGCTAGTATCTAATTGGTCAAGGTATGTAAAAAATTTTTAGTTATGCCTAAATCACTTCAACCTCCGACAGCAAAGGCAATCAATCAAGTTCTCAATCAAACCCGTGACTTGTCCATTAATATTCGGATTAGCCAAAATCAGAGAGACTTAATTGATCGTGCGGCGACATTACAAGGTAAAAGTCGATCAGAATTCATGCTGGAATCTGCCCACCAAAAAGCGCAAGATGTTTTACTCGATCGCTGTTTTTTTGATGTCGATGTAGAGCGATTTCAGCAGTTCATGAATCGCTTAGATGCTCCTATAATGCCTAACGACAATCTGCGCCAACTATTAACGACAAAGGCTCCTTGGGATTAATGGCTAATCAAGGTGTTAACCCACCCGAAAAAATCAATCCTTGTCATCAAGTCGATCAATTTGATTGTGGAAATATTCAACTAAATAATTGGTTAAAGCATCGGGCTTTCAAGAATGAAATACAAGGTGCTTCTCGAACCTATGTAGTTACCTTTGAGAATGTGGTTGTGGCTTATTACTGTCTAGCCAATGGTGCGATCGCGCAGACCCTTTGCACAGGTAAAGTCAAGCGAAATATGCCTGACCCCATTCCTGTGATGATCATTGGGCGTTTAGCAGTTGATCAAAATTGGCAGGGTAAGGGAATTGGAAAAGCTTTGCTAAGGGATGCGATACTTCGCACTTTACAGGCATCTGAGATTGCAGGAATTAGGGCGATTTTAGTGGAAGCAATTTCTGAGGAAGCCAAACAATTTTATGAGAAATGTGGTTTTACGATTTCACCGATCGCACCGATGACTTTGATGATTACGATCAATGGTGCAATTATGTCTTTAACATGATTGGTGATGAGTCTATTGGATATCGTATAATCTTAATAACTTAGGTAAAACACTATGCTTAATTATTTGACGAGCGCTTAAGCACAGGAGCAATTACCAGCATTATCTAAGATCAACCCAACCTACTCGTAATTATGCCTCTTACTGAGCTTTTACCAACTGTTAGCCAACTAACCCATGAGGATAAACTACGGTTAATCCATTTTCTTTTCCTTGCTGTGGCGAAAGAAGAAGGTTGTAATCTGGAAACAAAAAAGGTAAATCCAGAACAAAATCTACTTAACCAATTAGCATCAACTCATGCAGTTGTATGGTCGCCTCAAGTGGATACTCAGGCAGTTACAGCGTTATCAGATCTGTATGAGTTATCTTCTGAGGTTAGCCAAGTAACAAGGTAATGAGATCGCCCAACACATTAAAAATCTTGTAAGGTTATTCATCACAAACAAAATAATAATTTAGCAATTTTTTGTTGACAAACTATTGACAAATAAATTTAGCTGTAGTTAAATAAGTCAGGACAAACAAATATCAATTATTTGGGTATCCGTCTTATGCAGAGCAACTGAGTTTCTCAGTTCAGTGCATATACGCTATTTTGACTCGGCAGTAACTTTTTTAGAAGACAGCTTGTACCTCTAACAAAGCCACTGATGGTTCAAAATAGTTTATATGCAATGAATTGAGGGGCATTGTTGCTAATCTTAAGACGTTTACGGTCAAATATGCTAGGAAAATATGCTACCTACGTGTAGCTTTTCCGCATGTTTGGCGATTTGATGTTTCAAGTCTGTTAAACCTAGATTAACAGGACTATTTGTATGTTTAAACAAATGACTAAGAAGCAAAAAGATGCTCTAAAGTATCAACTTGCTCATGTTGTAGGGTTTGGAGTATCTTGCTTTTGGAAAACTTGTTGTTCTTCGTCTGATGTGTTTACACTTGACGAGCTAACTCTTGATCATCTAATCCCTAAAAGTAAAGGTGGCTCGAATAACCGAGAGAATTTACGCCTTACCTGTGTTCATTGTAATAGGTTGCGCGGTAACAGCTTATTTCCACCTCCACAAAAGTACAGAAGTTCATCCTTGAACAACTCTGATAAATAACTTTTGTCCGACTAAAACCTAGATTCTATATTTAGGTTTTAGTTGATTTAAACAATTATATTTTTAATAAATAAACTCAACAAAAATGCATAAACTCTTGATTTTTAATGACGAAAAATTACTTCTTCGTGCGCTTACTCATCGTTCTTTTGTTAATGAAAATTTTGATAAATCTGGACATAATGAAAGACTAGAATTTCTTGGTGATGCAATTCTCAATTTCATTAGTGGGGAATACCTATATGGACAAAATCCTGAAATGGCGGAAGATGAGATGACTCGAAGACGTTCTGCACTTGTAGACGAAAAACAGCTCGCTCGTTTTGCCACTGAAATTGGACTGACTTTTAGAATCCGCTTGGGCGAAGGGGCAATAAAAGAAGGCGGTTATTATAATCCTAATATTCTGAGCAGTACATTTGAAGCAGTTGTTGGTGCTTATTACTTAGATTGTAATCGTAATATCAAAACACTTCGTCCTCTCATAGAAGAACTGTTTGAATCTGTACCTAAAGGAGTTATGATTGTCCGCTCAAGCATAGATTCAAAGAACAAGCTTCAGGAATTCGTACAAGCCAACGGTGCAACAATACCGCCAAGATATGAAACTGAACAAGTGGGTGGAACTTCTCATGCACCAGAATTTTTAGCTACGGTCTATGTCGATGACAAAGTTTATGGTGAGGGCAAAGGGCGGAATAAGAAAGATGCAGAGAAAGAAGCTGCGGCTAATGCTCTGTCCAAACTAAAAAACTAAGGATTGCTGTAAATTTTCAATTCCAAAAATTATTGATGCTTTGAGTGACTTGAGGATTTTTGCGATCGCAACCAGCCGCCAGATATGAGAACATGCGATTTTATGCAGCGCTAGCCATTAGCCTTATTGCAGGTCTATCCGCACGAGTTGGCAAACGGAAATAACTCATCGGCAAAGTGACAACTGAAACCGTATTCCCAAGCATATCGAAAAACTCAACACTATAACCAGTTTCCAAACCAACCACATCATGCAGTTCTACAATTGCTCCAATATCTCCAGCATAAACACCTTCTTCAGGTAGATTAGTTAATAGAATGACATCTGAGTAAAGTGGGAAATTCATAGCAGCCTCTAAATATTACTAATCGGGAACCAAAGTAATTAAGCGAGCAAAATCTGTACCTTTATCTATTTGCCAGACTGTCTTAACAAACAACTGCCTGTTTATCGGAGTCAGCAGATTGGCACTAATTTCATATCTCACACCATACATAGTTTCTTTAACTACATTAGCATCCACAACAAGATGAAATCTACGAATGTCAGATTCTAACTGTTGTCAATTTTCTAGTGAATATCCAAACAGAATCAATAACTTAGCCTTTGTGCCACCGCGCTTATGCTCACTATTGAGTAGGTATTCAGTTAGCTTTGACGGCTCAATGACTGCACGATCAGCATTCGGGATTTTCATGTATTTCAGCGTTTATCGCTTTATTTAAGCTTATCATAGTCAATGTGTGCGATCGCAATTGGTTTTTAGCATTCAGAAAGTCTATCTATCAAATTTTACGATAACAAATTATAAATAAATTGACAAAAGTAGCAATATGAAAATCAATAGTTTTACTTTTAGAAATAATACGCAAAACTGGCAGATAAATGAAATTAAGTTTGACAATTTAAACTTGTTAGTTGGTAGCTCTGGCGTTGGAAAGACAACCATTCTCAAAGCACTTGTTCTCATTTTTAATGTTGCACAGGGTAAAGTCCTACCGTTAGAAAATCTAGAGTGGGCTATTGATTTTTCTCATTTAGGGCAAGACTATAGATGGGAAATAACAACAAATCCTATTCAAGACTCTTTCTCAAGTGAACAGATGCGAGTCGAAATTTCAGAAGAAAAGCTCATTAAATTTGAAGATAACGCAGAAACAGAGATTTTACATCGGAGCAAAACAAAGTCGAAATTAAACGGAGAAAATTTGCGAAAGTTCAAGAAAACTGAAAGTGCGATCAGTCTTTTAGCAGAAGAAGAATCTATAGCGCCTATATTTGAAGCATTCAAAAGATTTATTGTTAAAGTAATACCACAAGGGCTAATTCCGTCAATTGGAGTTGATCCCAGCAATATGCATGTATTGTTAGATTCTGAGATAGAAGACTCCAATTATTTTATTCATCTAGAAAAATTCAAAGACATGGCAGCAGATGCTCCTACAGTGCTTACGGCTTACTATCTAGAAAAAAATTTCCCTAAAACTTTTGACGAGATAAAAGATATTTACACTGGGATATTTCCCAATGTAGAAGATGTTAGAGTCAATGCTGAGATGAAGTCGGATAATAGATATGCTCTCCTAATAGAAATTTTAGAGAGCGGTTCAGCAAACTGGATTTCTCAGGTGCAAATATCATCTGGTATGTATCGTGTATTAACTTGTTTAATAGATATTTTAGCGTCGCCTGAAGAATCAGTAATTGTTATTGATGAGTTTGAAAATAGCTTGGGCATTAACTGTATGCCACAGCTAACAGATTTTATTCTAGACAAATCGCCTAATCTACAATTTATTCTGACTAGTCATCATCCTTATATCATCAATAATATCCCTTGGGAAACTTGGCAATTAGTGAGCAGGACTAACGGCACAATAAGAGC
>JAYUSC010000574.1:0-6950 GCA_043755885.1 Pseudanabaena sp.
TACGCAAGCGTGTCAACCTCAATCTGCTTTGCGATCGCATCGACTGAGTTGTGCGAAGCGATCAAATGATCTTGCGAGTCCGTATCGATGCCATAAAAACAAGGGTGAGTCACAGGTGGCGAAGAAATACGCATATGTACCTCAATTGCACCAGCCTCACGCAATGCTCTGACTATTTTACGACTCGTCGTTCCTCTTACGATCGAATCATCGATCACAATTACCCGCTTTCCTTGTAAAACATCCTTGAGTGTGTTGAGCTTCATACGGATGCCAGATTCGCGCATCGCTTGGGTTGGCTGAATGAAAGTCCGCCCTACATAGCGATTTTTAATCAAAGCCTCACCATAAGGAATCCCTGACTCCCGCGAAAATCCGATCGCCGCAGGAATACCCGAATCTGGTACACCAATCACAATATCGGCTTCCACAGGACTTTCTCTTGCTAATGCGCGACCGATCCGCAGTCTGTAGGTATAAAGACTTTCATCATGCATGACACTATCAGGTCTAGCAAAATAGATCATCTCAAATACACATAGCTTCGGCTTGGGTTCTTCCCATTGCCAAGATTGAATCCCATTTTCCAGCGTAATGATCACCAGTTCCCCAGGTAAGACCTCACGCAGATACTCAGCGCCAATAATATCTAAGCCGCAAGTCTCAGATGCCAAAACGTAAGATCCATCTTCAGTTTTGCCAATTACCAAAGGACGAACACCATAGGCATCTCTTGCGCCTGCGATCGCATTAGGGATCGCCATCACTAAACTAAAAGCTCCGTGACATCGGCGCAAAGCCGTGACGATCGCCTCTTGTAAATCTTTGCCCTCGGCGATCGCTTCGGACACCGCAAAAGCAATTCCTTCAGAATCAGTAGTTGACGAAAGGTTATGCCCTTGAGCCGATATTTCACTGCGCAGCTCAGTGGCATTAACTAAGTTGCCGTTGTGTGCAAGCGAGAAATCACCTAGCCTTGTATTCACCACAATTGGCTGAGCGTTACAAACTTTGCTAGAACCCGTTGTCGAGTAGCGATTATGCCCGATCGCTAAAGCTCCTTTCAGTTCAGACAAAATAGTTTCGTTAAAAATCTGAGAAACAAGTCCCATCGCCTTATGAGTATGGGTCGTCCCATGATCATCATAGACAGTAATACCTGCCGATTCTTGTCCACGATGTTGTAAGGCATACAGTCCAAAATATACGAGCTTAGCCACATCCCCTTCGGCTGCTAACACCCCAAAAACACCACAAGCCTCCTGTGGTTTGTCAGTCTCAATGTCATTGTCATTATTAAAATCTAGATTATCAAAATCTCGATGATTTATAAGTTTTTTAGGCATCTCATCAGCAAAAACAGAATGGTCAGAATGGTCTGGCAACATAGCAGTTATACGCAATACATTAGTTTGGGTAGAAGAGAAAAGCCCCTCTTTTGATCGTACCAGTGTTAAGCATTTCTTAACCAAAATTAGTAAAGCCAACCCAGAAGAGAGAGTGCGGCGCACTCTCTCTTCTGGGTTTTAATTTGTCCTTCTGACCTGTAAACTTAATTACGAGGTTGTGTAGTAAGACACAACTAAACTTATATTTTGTTTTCTGGTTCTAAAAAATTTCTAGAACGTAACGAAGTCTTAATATTTATAAAATTTAGGTAAATAGGTATTTCTACGCATGGATAGTACAATCAGTCTTGAGATTATTGAGGTCGTTGAACAAGCTGCGATCGCATCTTCTAAGTGGATGGGTTTGGGCAAAAAAGACGAAGCCGACGAAGCTGCTGTTGAAGCAATGCGCGAACGGATGAACAAGATTCATATGCGCGGACGTATCGTCATTGGTGAAGGTGAACGCGACGAAGCACCTATGCTATACATCGGTGAAGAAGTTGGTATCTGCACACAGGCAAATGCTGCTGAATTCTGCACCATCGAAGAATTACAAGAAATCGACATCGCTGTTGACCCTTGCGAAGGTACAAACCTTGTTGCTTATGGTCAAAATGGCTCTATGGCAGTTCTTGCCATCTCTGAGCGTGGCGGCTTGTTCCAAGCACCCGACTTTTACATGGACAAACTTGCTGCGCCACCTGCGGCTAAAGGACATGTCGATATCCGCAACACACCTACCAAAAATCTAAAAAT
The DNA here is from genome assembly GCA_043755885.1 of Pseudanabaena sp. Classification (GTDB taxonomy): domain Bacteria; phylum Cyanobacteriota; class Cyanobacteriia; order Pseudanabaenales; family Pseudanabaenaceae; genus Pseudanabaena. The sequence goes on from JAYUSC010000574.1 coordinate 2,148, forward strand.
TCTTTCTGAATGCCTAGATCGTGCGATCGAAGAATTGGTCGTCGTAGTTATGGATCGTCCTCGTCACAAAGGCTTGATTGCTGAAATCCGTGCTGCTGGCGCTCGCGTGCGTCTGATCAGTGATGGTGACGTATCCGCCGCAATTTGCTGTGGTTTTGCAGGTACAAACATCCATGCCTTAATGGGTATCGGTGCTGCTCCTGAAGGCGTTATCTCCGCCGCCGCAATGCGTTGCTTGGGTGGACATTTCCAAGGTCGTCTAGTTTATGACCCAGCCGAAGTTAATACTCCTGAGAGTGCTAAGTGGACTCGCGAAGGCAACTTGGCTCGTCTCAAGGAAATGGGCATCACCGATGGCGATAAAGTCTATGATGCTAGCGAATTGGCTTGTGGCAAAGATGTCTTGTTTGCTGGTTGTGGCATCACCCCTGGTACTCTGATGGAAGGCGTGCGCTTCTTTAATGGCGGTTGCCGTACTCAGTCTTTGGTGATCTCAACTCAATCGAAGACTGCTCGTTTTGTTGATACCATTCACCTAACCAGCGATAAACCTACAGTTATTAATCTTCGCTAATTAATTAAATCCGAAAAAAAAGCAAAGGAGAGCGCTTGGCGCTCTCCTTTGCTTTTTTTCGGGTTTAAAGAACGTTAAGGAGTAATAAGTACCTACTCCAGTGGTAGCTATCTCCTGATAAGCTCATCCAATAAGATCATAATTTCTAGTCCAGTTCCTTAATAAGAAACGCATTTACGCTATGAATATTGCAGTTGTTGGCTTGAGTCACAAAACCGCGACTGTGGAAGTACGGGAAAAGTTGAGTATTCCCGAAGATCGCATGGAAGCGGCGATCGCTCAACTAATGAGCTATCCAAACATCGAAGAAGCTGCCATTTTAAGCACCTGCAACCGCTTAGAGTTGTATGTCGTCACTAGTGAATCCGAAGGCGGTATTCGCGAAATTATGCAGTTTCTTGCGGACTTTAGCCAACTACCTCTACAGTTCCTGCGTCGCTATCTATTTATTCTGCTCCGTCAAGATGCCGTGACTCACCTGATGCGGGTTGCATCGGGCTTGGATAGTCTCGTGCTAGGTGAAGGACAAATTCTCGCACAGGTCAAAAATACCCATCGACTCGCCCAGCAACATAACGGCGCAGGTCGAATTCTCAACCAACTTTTTAAACAATCTCTGTCTGCGGGTAAGCGAGTTCGGACTGAGACCGAAATTGGAACGGGTGCGGTATCGATTAGTTCAGCAGCAGTCGAGCTTGCTCAAATCAAGCTCCAAAATTTATCTGATAAGCACACCACCATCGTCGGTGCTGGCAAAATGTCGCGCCTTTTAGTCAAGCATTTGATTTCTAAAGGAGCGAAAAAAATTGCGATCGTTAATCGATCTAGCGATCGCGCTGCGGCGATGCTCAAGGAATTTGAATCAAGCGGTGCGGAGTTTGATATTCGTCCACTCGATCAAATGTTAGATTGTGTGGCAATTTCTGATCTTGTGTTTACGAGTACTGCTTCGACTGAAGTAATTCTGAGTCGCAACAATCTGGCTGCGATCGCAACAAATCATACTGGTTTGACTCTGATTGATATTTCTGTACCCCGCAACATCAGTTCCGATGTCAAAGAATTACCAAACACCAGAGCTTTCAACGTCGATGATTTGCAAGCGGTGGTAGCAGGAAATCAAGAAAGCCGTCGGCAAATGGCGATGCAAGCTGAGATTTTACTGGAAGGTTGTGTGGCGGAGTTTGATAGCTGGTGGCGATCGCTAGAGACAGTACCCACGATCAGCAAGCTCCGTCAAAAGTTAGAAATCATCCGCGAGCAAGAAATGGAAAAAGCTCTATCGCGTCTCGGTAATGACTTTGCGGACAAGCATCAAGATGTCATCGAGAGTATGACCCGTGGCATCATCAACAAGATCTTGCATGATCCGATGGTGCAGTTACGCGCTCAACAAGACATCGAGACGCGCCGCCGTGCAATGCAAATGTTACAAGTACTTTTCGACCTCGATTCACCATCTAGCCAACTTAAAGAAGGGTAAATAAAAAAGCCGCCTATAGGCGGCTTTTTTGTTTCTGAAATTTGTTATAAATAAATAATTGGCTCTAGAGAATAGGCTATGGCATCTTTGATCAAAAAAATTAGCCGTAAAATAGTTAAACAACCCAAGAACATTGTTCGGTTAGTTAAGTCAAAATCACCTAAATTAGCCACCCCTGTAATTATTCGTAATCCACTAGATTCTACGAAACCTAGACGGAAATACACAGAAAAACCTTATAAAGGCGCACATATTTTTGTCAGCCAAAAACGTCTCGGAATTAAATATCAACATCATGGTATCTACATTGGAGACAGTCGAGTAATACATTTTCTACGTGGTAAAGGTATATGTGAAATTAGTTTAGAGGAATTCTGTAGGACTTCCAGAAATAAGTGTTACGACATCATTCACAGTAATCGTAGTGGATCACGAGATAAAGTAGTAGAACGTGCTAAGAAAGCTATGAAAGAGCAAAACTTTAAGTACAATTTGCTAGTTGAAAATTGCGAACATTTTGCTAATTATTGCCGTAGTGGGAAGAAAAAAATTTAAAGGAAAATACTTAACTTTATAAGAAGAATAAGATTAAGCAATATCATCAAAATCATTACAAAAATAGAGGGCAGAATAAATGACTCAAACAATCATGCAAAAATCTCTATATGAGTCAGACTTCTTGCTCTGGACGCAGGAAACCGTAGCCAAAATAAGGGCTAAAGACTTCGACCATGTAGATTTTGAGAACTTGATAGAAGAGATCGAGTCGTTGGGACGTTCTGAAAAACAAGAGTTAGAGAATAGGTTAGAGACTTTGTTAGCTCACTTACTCAAACGACTCTATGTCGATATGCCGGATTGCTTTAATGGTTGGGAAAATACGATTAGAGAGCAGCGCCGACGCATCAGCCTAAGACTCAAAAATACGCCGAGCTTAAAAGCTTGTTGGGATGATTCTTTAAATGATGCTTGGTTTTTGGCTTTAGGTACTGTCAAAGATGAGTACTCAAAAAAAGGGTGTCAATTTCCTGATACATGGCAGTTTGCACAGGATATCGAGACGATGCTAAATATCGATTTCTGGGTTTGATTTTTGGGTTTGATTTTTGGGGATAATGCGATCGCTGATCCTGTAGAGTGCGTTACATTGTTGTTTAATTTCGAGAAATTATTTGCGATCGCAAAGTCAAATAATAATTAAGCGATCGCCTTTGCTGTTGCTGTTGAGATAGAGAATTAGGAGATCGATTTATGGTGAAGATGATATTATTTTTCCAAAGAGCAAGAGTAAATTATGACCAAAAGTAACAGCTTTACAGCCATTCTCTACAAAGAAGATGATATGTACATTGCCGAATGCCCAGAGATTGGCACAGTTGATCAAGGAGAAACAATTGAACAGGCGATCGCAGGATTAAAAGAAGCGACTCGGCTGTACTTAGAGGAATTCCCGCTTCCCAAAACGTCACCTAGATTTGTGACCAGTATTGAGGTTAGCTATGCCTAAAATGCCACGAATCTCAGCCAAAGAAGCAATTCGTGCGTTAGAGCGCTTAGGGTTTGAGCAAGTTCGTCAAACTGGTAGTCATGTTGTCATGAAAAAAGAAACCCAAGAAGGTGAGATTGGTTGTGTCGTGCCTTTACATCGAGAATTGAAGATAGGCACATTGAGTGGGGTACTCAAACAAGCACGAATTGCAGTAGAAGATTTTATCGATAATTTGTAGTGCGATCGCTGATCCTGTAGAGTGCGTTACATTGTTGTTTAATTTCGAGAAATTATTGCGATCGCAATGCCAAATAATTATTAAATTGATAAATGATTTAGTCACATATGACACCCCGTGACCTTGCCTGCCTCGCTGTGAGGGTCTCGTATTCACCGTTTCCTACATAATACCCACTACGGCATCTGCGATCGTCATCTTGTTGATTTGAGCTAGAGCTGTTTGAAAATATCATCATCAGGATTGCGGCGGCTGCCTCATCACGCCTTGCTTGTGCAGCTCGTTGCTCTTTGATGTAGGCTTGTTGTTGTTCTGGAGACAAACTTTCAAAATATTGACGACGACGCTCTACTTCTAGCCTTCGCTTTTCCAAAGCTTCTTGTCGAGCAATTTCCTGTTGTCGCTTCCTTTCCTCCGCTTGCTGTCTACGCTCTTCTCTCAACCTCTCTTGATTAGCTGTTTGATTAATACGTTGAATAGTACGAAAGATGTTAGCTATCTTTACAGGTTCAGTTTGAACAGATGCGTCTGAAATGGGTACATTTTCAATCCCTTTACTTAATGCAGCACCCGAATTTAGGGTTAGGATTGAGACTAGAGCGATACTTGACCAACTACGAACATGTATCATGAAGAAGCTCCTAAACAGTTTGAATTACGATATTTCATCATTTATTTTAGTATCTATCGTTTTTTTTTCGTGTCAACGACTTAACCGAATATTTAAAACATGTAATGGTCATGAATTATATCTGAATGTATATCTGTTCATTTCCAAAATTGATTAATGTGAACCGTATTCAGTTGACTAGGTACAGGAGATGTTCAAATGACCACGTTATGAGGAATGTCGGTTTCTTTGTCCATCGAAGGACTACCCCCATTTCGTAAACCAGTAAAATTTGGCGGCATGGGCAAAGATCCCTTGTGGCAAATTGATGACAGCATGATCACTGGAGATTTACAGGCAGTCCAAGATAGCTCAACCCACGTTAGCATCATGCCAAGAGTTACAATGG
>JAYUSC010000575.1:0-2956 GCA_043755885.1 Pseudanabaena sp.
GTTCGCCCGCTGCGCGGGCGAACCAGCTTCTTTGGGTTCTGGGTTTTATTATTTCTTGCAAGTCTCTAACTAAAAAGTAGGAAGTTGACTAAGCTAATCCCTTAGCTTTTATCATTTATTTTTTATTTCCTTCTCTAAAGTATTGGCGCTGAAGCTTGCATTCTTTAAAAATAGTGCAACATTTGATTCTCATTTGATTTCTCCCCAAGCGCGATCGCAACATGTTCCCAGTGAATGTTATGCGATCGTTTTTTTAGCTGCCATACTTTTCCGATCACCTGAATCCGAGCTAAAGTATAGATGGCAACGTTCTTTAGTTGGTTTCTGTGCAAGAAGATTTTCGGTTGATTGTTGATTTAGTAACTGTTCTTGCGGCTGCTTCCTTTGGCGGATTACTGGCGGCGGCGCTGCGATTACCAGTTTTGTTGGGCTATATTTTTGGCGGCATCGTCGTTGGTCCCACTGGTTTAGGGCTGATCAAAGAATTGGTTCAGGTAGAGACACTTGCTCAGTTTGGGGTCGCTTTTTTGCTGTTTGCTCTCGGTGTTGAGTTTTCACTGAAGCAGTTAAACAAAGTCAGAGCGATCGCACTTGGCGGTGGTAGCTTACAGGTTTTACTAACGATCGCCCTCACCACAGCCGTATCGGTCTTTGTGGGATGGGTCGAGACACCCATTCAAGGAATCTTCTTGGGCGGGATCTTGTCGCTGTCGTCAACCGCGGTGGTGCTACGAAGTTTGATGGAAACCAATGCCACGGAGTCAGCGCAGGGACAGGTAACTTTAGGGATGTTGATTATCCAAGATCTGGCTCTGGGCTTGATGTTGGCGGTGTTGCCTGCGCTAAATCATCCTGAATCAGTCGGGATCGAAATCGTCAAAGCTTTGTCGGTGACGGCTTTATTTGCGGGTGGTGCGATCGCAGTCGGGATTTGGGTGATCCCGCCATTTTTGCGCTGGGTGGCGAGTACCGAGAGCCGCGAATTATTTTTGTTAAGTGTGATTGTGCTGTGCTTAGGGATTGCGCTCCTAACCGAGTCTTTAGGCTTGTCGATTGAAATGGGCGCATTCGTGGCGGGGTTGATGATTTCTGAGGTGGAGTACGCCGACCAAGCGCTCACCTATGTCGAGCCTTTGCGGGATGTGTTCGCGACGTTGTTTTTCGCGGCGATCGGGATGCTGATCGATCCTGTATTTTTGATTCAAAACTGGGAATTGATCCTCAGTCTAGTTGCGATCGTGATGATCGGTAAATTTTTGATTGTTGTCCCTTTAGTCAGTATTTTTCGCTATCCCTTGCGAGTTGCCATTTTTGCGGGGCTAGGTTTAGCTCAGATTGGAGAATTTTCGTTTGTTCTCGCTGGTGAAGGACAGAAACTCGGTTTGGTTTCGCGGCGGGTGTACTTACTGATTTTGGGAACAACTGCGGTAACTTTGGTGATTACCCCGTTCTTACTGAAGGCGACACCACAGATTTTAGAATTCCTCGAAAAAGTACCGTTCCTGAAAGCTTGGATGAACAAGTTAGATATGCCCCAAGAGCTTTCGGCTAATGCCAAGCTTAAGGATCATGTGGTGGTCTGTGGCTATGGGCGGATCGGTCAGGGCATTGTGACTTTGTTGCAGTCCAAGGGCTATCCTGTGCTGGTAATTGAGGATGCCGAGTCCAAAGTGCAAATTCTTCGATCGCAAAATATCCCTTATCTATATGGCAATTGCTCAAGTCCATTTGTGTTAGAAAAAGCGGAAATTAGCCATGCGCGATCGATGCTCATCGCTATCTCTGACCCGATCGCCACCAGATTAGCCGTGCAGAGAGCCGTCTCCATTTCTCCAGAAATTGACATTGTGGTCAGAGCCGAAAAAGATGCTGACATCGATACGCTGTATCAACTTGGCGCGAAGGAAGTTGTGCATCCCACCTTTGAGGCAAGCTTGGAGTTAACCACCCATTTGCTTTTGTGTTTAGGTGAAAGCGCTCAATCGGTTCAGGCTGAGATTATTGCCGTGCGGAGTAGTCGTTATGCTAATTTCCGTCCTGAAATTGCCTGTGTATTACCCGTGATCGGGCTTCTTATGCCGCCTAGTCCCAATCTGGTTGAGATTGATGGCAAAGCTTCTTGAGGATGATGTGATGAAACGAAAATTTAGAGCAATCTCTAGGATTATACTTACAGGATCTATCGCTACTTCTATCGCTACTTCTATTGTTGCTTGCCAAGGTTCAAATATTGGCAGTTCATTGGAGGTTGCGATCGCACCTGCTACGAGTCCATCAACTTCAGAACCGATCGCCGAAAAGCCCAATCAACCAACCGCGATCTCCCCATTACCCCCTAGTCCAAGTAATAGTTCCGTTAATTCTGTGAGTGCTGTAAATAGCGATCGCATATCTATGGAAATGCCAGCGATCGCGCTCCAATCATTACCAAAAGAGTTAACCACAGAGAGCATTTCACTCAAAAACCTGTTTTATATCAACTTTACTAACTCCCAGACTCAATCTGGTGCGTTTAGCGATCTCGAAACAGCACCCGCGCCGCTCAGATCTTGGCTCAAAGACTTAAACCAATTCGGCACGATTACGCCCAAAGCTGGTCGTGAGTTTCGCCCTAATATTCTCGTCGCGCGTCGCGAATATGCCAGATGGCTGCTGCTAACTAATAATCGCCTGTATAAAAATCAGCCCAGTCGCCAGATTCGGATCGCCCAGCCAAATGATATGGCAAGTTTTCCCGATATTCCCAATAACCATCCTGATTTTGCGATCGTTCAAGGGCTAGCTAATGCAGGACTAATCAATGGAACAGGCGATCGCTTTCGCCCCAACGATCCGTTATTGCGCGAAGAAATGGTGCAATGGAAGATTCCGCTCGATCTGCGGCAACCTTTACCCAACGCGACATTAGAAACTGTCAGCCAATCATGGGGTTTTAAAGATAGCGATCGCATTAGTG
>JAYUSC010000576.1:0-2952 GCA_043755885.1 Pseudanabaena sp.
GTTTGATTTGTTCTGGATTTATACAAACTTAGATCGCGATCGCTGTTACCATCGTTGGTAATTTCTGAAAAGGAGAACGCATTCGATGTCTGTCGTCAATCAGCAAGAAGTTTTGGCAAGCTTTAAGGTTTTGGTAAGCATGGCAAAAGCCGACGGTAAACTGCTTGAAGAGGAGTTTTCTAGTCTTGCCGATACTTTTGAAGAAATCAACCTACCTGAAGGCGTTACCGTTGATCGCCTCTTGAATGAAGAAGATGAGCCAATCGACACATTATTAACCCAAATCACCAGCGAGATCGCGCAGGAGATGGTTTATCAGTCCGCCTATGCGATGGCAAATATCGATGGTGATTGCAGTTCTGAAGAAAAAGAGCTGTTAGATAAAATTGGTGCAACTTTTACGAGTTCTAAGCTTTGGGGCAAACAAGAATGGCTGGAGACCCTAGAGCGCCGTTCTACCAAATCTTCTATCTCGGAACAGGTGCGTCAAATCGATGATCCTGATAAACGGGCTATCGAGGTCGAAAGTGCCACTACCGATGCTTGTTTTTTGAACGCAGTTTTAGGCGCTTTTCCGATCCCTGGGATTGCGATCGCATTTGATATGTTGATTTACTGGAATCAGCTTGATCTCGCTCAAGCGATCGGTCAAAGCTGGGGCTACGATCGCGACAACGAAAACCTTCGCAAAGCCCTATTCGGTAGTTTAGGCATCACGGGTACAAGGATCGCTATTAGCAATCTTGCTAAACTTGTGCCTGTTTTTGGCATGGTCGTTGGTGCAACTACTGCCTACGCAAGTACATGGGCGCTTGGCAAAGTCGCTAACGAATACTATGCGTCAGGCGGCGAAATGGATACCTTCAGTCTCCGTCAAGCTTTTAAACAAGCGAAGACAGAGGGTGAAGCTGTTTACAAAACCAAAGCTGACGAAATTGCGGCGAAAAAACAAGCGATCGCACCTCAAGTTCAGTTGCTAAATGAGGAATTGAAAGCAGGAAATATTACTCCTGAAGAATATCAAGTGAAACTCAAAGAGCTGCTTTAAAGAAAAAGAGGGCGCATAGCGCCCTCTTTTTTAATTGTTGGGTGAGCAGGGCGTAGCATTTGAAAGTAGATCGCGCGATCGCAAAGCACCAGATAATTCAGCACTTATTTTGAATCAAAGGCTTACTAAGCAAGCTTTTAACAAAATAAAGTAGTATAGATCTATTATGGCGCGATCGCAATTTCAAAACCTCAAAAACTATCTCCGTCCTTACTGGAGTGACCTAGCAGTTGGCACAATTGCCCTACTAGCTGCCAACTGTCTTGGTACATATATCCCTTGGCTGATTAGATCCGCAGTTGACGATCTTAGCAAGATTTCTTCTGGTGATCTTCATACTTTAATGCAATATGTCTGGATGATCATCGGCTTATCGTCGCTGATGTGGATCATCCGTATGACCTCCCGCGTCTGGATTTTTGGGATCGGTCGCAAAATTGAGTACAGCCTCAAGCAACAAATTTTTGAGCATTTACTCAAACTACCGCCAAGCTATTTTGCCAACAATTCCGCAGGCGAAACGATTAGCATCGTTACCAGTGATGTGGAGAATATCCGCCGCTTGATGGGATTTGCACTGCTCAGCATTATCAACTCGGTTTTTGTGTATAGCCTGACGCTACCCGCGATGGTGGCGATCGATCCGATGCTGACTTTGTTATCGGTGTCTGTTTATCCGATCATGTTGGTGATTGTGCAGAGATTTAGCGGTCAATTGCGTGATGAACAGTTAGAAGTACAAGAAGAACTCGCCAATGTAAGTTCGCTCTTGCAAGAAGACCTCAATGGCATGGCGCTGATCAAAACCTATGCTCAGGAGGAGAATGAGCGGGGAGCTTTTGGGAAATTAAACGATCGCTTACTCGATGCCAATCTGAGAATGGCGCGTAGTCGTAATATTTTATTTCCACTATTAGGCGGAATTGCCAGTATTAGCTTTTTAGTCCTAATTTGGTTTGGCGGCGAAAAGTTAGCCAATCAACCTACGACCTTTAAAATTGGCGATTTACTGACCCTGATTATTTATGTGGAACGCTTAATTTTCCCCACTGCGATTTTGGGATTTGTGATGGTCACTTATCAACGCGGACTAGTCAGCATTGGACGCATTCAGGGCATTCTCGATATGCCACCCGCAATTGTTGATAGCGTCGATGCGATCGCACTCACCAAAGATCAAGTTATTGGCAAAATCGAAGCCCGCGATCTCACTTTCACCTATGACGGCGCTAGTCAACCCGCGCTCAATCACGTTAGTTTCACAATTCATCCAGCCGAAACAGTCGCAATCTTAGGAACAATTGGTTCTGGCAAGTCTACTTTTGCGAGCGCCTTAATGCGTTTAGTGGAAGTTCCATCTAATCAAATTTTTATTGATGGTGTAGACATTACTAAAATGCGGATCGCCGACCTGCGCGAGATAATCTCCTTCGTGCCGCAGGATAGCTTCTTGTTTAGTGCGACAATGCGGGACAACATTCGCTACGGCAAGCCCCAAGCCTACGATCATGAGGTCGAAAATTTTGCTAATCAAGCTCGGATTGAGCAAGAGATTCTCAAGTTCCCACACCAATATGACACGCTAGTCGGTGAGCGGGGAATCACTCTATCAGGTGGACAAAGACAGCGTACCGCCCTTGCCAGAGCCTTATTAGTTGACACCCCGATTTTGGTGTTAGACGACGCACTCTCTAGTGTAGACAATCAGACTGCCACAGGAATTCTGGGAAATCTTCCTCACAATAAAACGGTGTTATTTATTACCCATAACCTATCGGCGGCCTCAACTTGCGATCGCATTATCCTGATGGATGCAGGTAAAATCGTCCAAGTCGGCACTCATGGTGAGCTACTCGCTGAGTCTCAGCTTTACCAAAAGCTCTGGAATCAGCACAAACTTGAAG
>JAYUSC010000577.1:0-2951 GCA_043755885.1 Pseudanabaena sp.
ATTGTTCTTCACAAGAAACGTTTTCACGGTGATTGGAACTATCAAATTAAACCCAGAATAACAACTTAATTGCTCAAGTTATTTTTACATGCTGCCTAATACTTGAGCCTAGCAATTTTTAGTTTTGCGATCGCATCAGGCGAAAACAAATCTGGCTGAATATTCTTGAGGCTATTCGCACAAATAATCTTTGTCTCAATATTCGGCATCGGTGTAATCCCTTTCTCGACCTTTTGATCGATTAGCAAAGAGATAAAAAAGCGTAACTTGGTAATCTGTACCGCCAAAGGCTGAATATCAATGCCATAGATACTGTCCCGAATAATCCCTAATTTACGACTGTAATCATCTAAATGTTGCTTCAGTGTCTTCTCAAACTCATCACGATAATTAGCATCCACAGGTTGCAACTTTAGTCGTAACCACTTGGAATTATCTGAGTCAACCAGCTTCAAAATATCAACCAATCGATGCAAAACACCCATCGGGAAAGCACCCGAACCACAAGCAGGGTCAAGCACCTTAAAGCGATCGATGCCATTAACAACACCTTCACAAAAAGCATTATTAGCGTTCTCTAGGATATTCTCATAAACCAACTTTTCAAGAGTTTTTACATTTTCAGGAGCAGTATGTTTTTTCAAATAGATAAACAAACTCTCATTCACCATTTCTTGAATCACCTTACGCGGTGTATAATAGCTCCCCGTCTGCTTACGGATACTCTTGATCGTATTCTCTTCCAAATTTGGATCGAGTTCTGCCAACAGGTTCTCAAATACCAAACCCAACAACTCAGGATCTAAAGCAATATCTTCATCATAGGGCGTATTCTCTTCCAGCGTAAACTTATAGGATTTGAAAATACCATTCAAACCCTGATGGTAAACCTTGCTTGCTTCAAGCTTTTTAGACTTCCCCTTAGCCACATTTTCTTCTGTCTCAATTCCATAAAACAGAAAATTTGGTACACGCATCACCGTATCTTCGATGCTTTCTTTAGCATTATCTTCATCCAACTTGTCAAAAATTCCACCATTCAAATAAGGAATCGCAGTAAACCATTCAATCTGAAAATTAGAATGTAAATATTTTGTCCATTTAAAATCTTTGAGCGATTTCTTATCCTTTTGATTCAACGAATTGAAAAAGATATTTTGCAAAATGCCGCGATAGTAGCTATTTGACTCTAAAAAGTTCTCATCCTCAAAATCTTTAACCAAAGGATAAACCCGACCATCCCAGTCTCTAAGTTCCAAAATTTCAGGCTTAATTAGTCCCTTCTCCTTGATAAACCAGCAAAACATCGTTCTCGCCAGCAATCGCACCAAAAAGTTTTTGATGTTTTCCTTTTCTGGCACATAGTCAGGTCTGAAAGGAAGCTTGATCTGCTGCGACGCATAGTAAAACCAATCTTGCAAATCTCCATAAAACTGATCATTTAAAGCTTGTAATGAAAATACGGTTTGCCAATAGTCGTAAAGCTTTTTAAAACTATTGACCTTAATCGGATCAATCTTTAAACCCTTAAAGTTCTTATCCCCAAAAATAATTTTTTCATGTGCCGCATGAATATTGCTAATACTCACATCCCTTAACAGCGTTACTTTCCCCGCCTTCTCCCCTTCCCGATCGCGCTTAAACTTTAACCTCTCCGTATTCGCAAACGCCAGATATTCCCCACCAGCACCCGCATACTTAAACACCACCACCACGGGCGTATAGCAAAACTCGCGATTAAAGGCACGGGATATTTCGGCTAACTGCGATCGCGTTGGCAATAAACCACCGTCACGCCCTCGCAAAGTCAACCCAAAAATCAAAATCCCATCATAATCCGACTTAATCTGCGAAATATCTAAACTCTCACCACCCCGAAATGCCGCATCATCAACCATCCCCAAAAAATAAACATCATCGATCAACTCAAAAGGTTCGCGATCTTTGTAATTATTTGCAAGGATATCTTTAGCAGGAATTGGCGCATCTGTGACCGATGCGATCGGTACTTGTAACTCCGCAAAAAACTTACGCAAAGCAGGTAAAAAATCTAATTCATTAAAGATGGTTAAGTTCATATCAAAACAACGTCTGAATCACGGATTAAACGGATTAAAGGATTCCACAGATTTTAATTGTTTATCACTGTATCAGATAACTTAATCCGCGTAATCTGTGTAATCCGCTTAATCCGTGATTCAGGCTTTGATTGATATAGAATAGTAATCATAAATTAGTCATTTAACCAAAACGATGACTCAAGCAATAGTAAAACCATTAGCTCAACCAATAGCTGCCAGAGCGATCGCCAAACCAGAAATAATCTGGGAAAAGTTACCTGTTGATTTCATATTACCTGACGATCCCGTGGAAAGTATTGCCCAACCGCTTTTAGCCGCCGCCCTCAACGATAGCCTAGAAATTGCTCAACATCTTGCGCCTGAGACAATAGTTGCCTCCAATATGGCTCTTGTCGTCAAAATCAACCAAAGAACTATCGTTAAAGCCCCCGATTGGTTTTATGTGGCAAAGGTTAATCCCGTTGGCAAAAATATAATCCGTCGTAGCTATAGCCCCCACATCGATGGCGAAGTACCTGCGATCGTTATGGAATTTCTTTCTGAAGAAGAAACCAGTGAATACTCCATGCGTCCCACGCCGCCCTACGGCAAGATGTACTTTTATGAACAAATATTACAAGTTCCCATCTATATAATTTTTGATCCTGCTGATGGACGGCTAGAAATTCGCACCCTAGATGCATCGGGCAAATACGAACTGCAACTCCTCGATGAGTATGGTAAATACTTTATCGAGTCAATGGATTTATACATTGGTACATGGTACGGAACCAGACTAGATCAAACCTTCCATTGGTTGAGATGGTGGGGAGCAGATGACCGTCTTCTGTATTGGGGATCGGAAAAATCGGCTCAAGACGAACTCTTACG
>JAYUSC010000578.1:0-6908 GCA_043755885.1 Pseudanabaena sp.
CCCACCTCACCAATATTCGGTTTTATTCTAGAAGTTTTTGTTTATGCTAGATAAACGTTTGGTGCAAGATCTTTATAGACAATGAACGAAAAAAAAATGCGTAGGTCAGGTTGGTTTGTCGGTTGGATTTTGTTGGGTATGTCTACTAGCCCTACAACTTGGGCGCTAGACAAATCCGTCGATCGCCAAGGCATTGATGCACGCACTTTACAAAAAGCCCCCTATAACCTGACTGGCAAAGATGTATTTGTGGGGCAAGTCGAGCTAAGCCGCCCTAGTCGATTTGCGGTAGACAAAATCTCTAATAAACTTTTGCAACTCGATCGCATCATTGTGCAACCCTACGAAGTTTTTTTTCGTGATGGTAAAGCAATTCCAAATCGCAATGTCGATGATCATTCCGCCCAAGTTGCCGCCGTGATCATTAGCCAACATAAAATCCGTCGCGGCGTTGCGCCAGATGCCAAGCTACTATCTTCGGCATATTCCCAGCGTCGCCAAGATGGACAACCAGAAGCTTGTATCGCCGCACAGCATGTTGCCCGACAATACAATGGCACTGTTCGCGCCATTAACTTCAGCTTTGGGGAACTCCTCAGCGAAGATCCTCGCCCCAACGCCAAACTCGATGGTGACGCTTTGCTGACCCTATGCGTCGATTGGATCGCCACGACCTATAACACTGTGCCAATCGTGGCTGGGAACCAAGGTAAAGGCGGCATTCCCATCCCCACGGATCTCTATAACGGCTTCACGGTCGGATTTACCCGTGAGATTGATGGCATATACCGCCAACTCGATCGCGGAAACTTGATTGATGAGCCATATCTCGATCGCAATAGCAATGGCAAATACGATCAAGGTGAAGTCTTTAGCGATCTCAATAAAGATGAGAAATGGACATCAGGAGTCGAAAGCCCGATCGATGGTAGGCGATCAATGGCAATCCTTGCCCCTGGCAATAATCTGAAACTACCGACCTTACAAGGTAAATTCAAAAGTGCTAATGGTTCTAGCTTTGCTACGCCCCACGTTGTCGGTGCGATCGCACTATTACATGAATACGCCAATCGTCAGATCGCCAGCGGAGAATGGAGTATCGATGCACGTCGTCATGAACTGATCAAAGCGGTGCTGATTAACTCTGCTGACAAACTAAAAGATAACGGCGATGGCAAAATTCTCGGCATGTCTAAGACTATTCTTGATGCTTTTGGCAAAACATGGATCGACACCGAAGCTTATTCCAGTCGCGAGATTCCGCTCAGTCGTAGTCTTGGCGCAGGACAACTCAATGCTAATCGAGCTTTTCAGCAATATCAAGCAGGACAACAATCTCCCCAGAATGGATCAGCTAATATTTCGGCGATCGGCTGGGATACAAATATTGTCAAAGTTGATCAATATCAAGAATATGTTTTTAACGATCCCCTCCTTGCCGATAGTTTTATCTCGGCAACCCTAACTTGGGATCGGCAAGTTAAGCTTAACGACAAAAATGGCAACGGATTATTTGATATTGGCGAAGGCTTTAGCGATGAAGGGTTAAATAAAGTTGAGTTGTACTTGATGCGATCGCAAGATACCGATATTTCACAAAATATCTGGTCATCAGTTAGTCAAGTTGATAACTTGCAGCATATTTTCGTAAAAATTCCCACTACAGACAAATACAAACTCAGAGTTGTATTTAAATCTCCCCAAACAAACAAATCTCGCCAACGCTATGGTCTAGCTTGGTGGGCAAAAAACTCATAAAAAAGCAAAAGCGTCGCTGTGCGAGGCTTTTACTTTTTTAAAATTTGTAAGGTTGCGCCCCTTCGGGACGCAACCTTACAAATTTAGGTGATTTATTTAGGAGCCGCAGCATTAGGGCGCACAAATTGTGCGTCCACAAAGCCGAGTTCAAACAACTGCTGATAAGCTTGTGAACCTAAATCGCGAGTAGGCGCTTGACTACGAATCAACTGAACTAACAAAGGTACAGCTAATTCAGGCTGATTTTTAGCCCGATAGACCACAGCAAGCTGATAAGTCGCCTCATCACGCAACTGAGCCGTTTGTAAAGCCTTGCGACGATGACTGTCAGAAATGCGATTGTCAATCCCTGAAAAACTCGTCGTTAGCTCTTGATAAAAATTTGATAACTGGTTAAACACTTGACGCGCATCTTGCAATTTAGTAACAGCTTGATCGTAATTTTGCTGACTAATTGCGGTCATCGACTCTGACATCAATCGCTGTCCACCCGAAATACTAAACACACTACTCTCAAGAGAATTGGGCTTAGTCGGCTCTACAGGCTGAGCTTGGGGAGAAGCGACGGGCTGGGACTGGGCTAGAAGTTGATGATGAGCTGAAGCAGCATTTGGCGCGATCGCCCCTAGAGACAGCAAAGCAGCAGAGATGAGAGAAACAACTGCGGCTGGCAGAGCAAACTGAAATGGGCGAGGATTAGCGAAAGATGTGGACATAGGTTGCAAATTCTGGATGCTCACAGAAAGTAATGAATTTTAGATAAAAACTTAGTTAAATAATTTAAAGAAATAAATTTAAAAGTTTGTTTAATTTTTTAACTTATTTTTTTAAGCATTCGTCTAAAACTTTTTGCTATGGTAACACCCCAACATAGACGAAATACCTATTAAAAGTATCCGCCAAAAAGTATAGGCATTATTTCTTGAAGAGTTGTAAAGCAAATGTGACATCTTGCGTGATATGCTTAACAACGGTGTAGGTAGCTACATCCAAGTTTTTGAGTTCCAATTTGATACTACCTCAAGTACCATTTCTGCACTCAAATAATCAGCCCAAAAGATCGGCAGTTTTCGCTAAAAGTCAAAAGTGAAGATTATTCCCGCAAAAAACAGTACAGCTCGCCAGATGGTTGCAGAAAACTCATTCACATCAGTTTCTGATGACATGGAAGAGTACAACCGTCTTAAGTTGAAGCTGTTGATGCTTACCCTCGCCGCTGGAGGCATTATTGCTCTAGTAGTGTGGGGCTGGTATGGGTGGAAGATCGCACTCAGCTATTTATTAGGTGCATTGGTCGGCGCTGTCTATCTCAGAATGCTTGCTAAAGGAGTAGATCGGCTGGGCAACAAGTCCAAGAGCCTCGGTTATGCTCGCTTTGGTGTATTTGTCATCCTGATTGCGATCGCTGGCAAGTCAGAACAATTGCAGGTTCTGCCCGCTTTTCTTGGCTTTATGACCTATAAAATTGCTGTTATAGCGGTTCTTGCTCAAGATTTGACAAGTGAGTCCCGTTCTCGCTGATTTGACCTCCTATAGGTTGTAACATATCGAACATGATCGATCCATTAAGTCTTAGCCAACAAAACAGTTTTGCCGCGTTAGAAGTGGGCAAACACTTTTATTGGCAGTTCGGTAACGTCGCTTTACATGCTCAAGTATTAATCGTGAGTTGGATTGTAATGGGCGCAGTAGTAGTTGCTGCACTCATCGCAACTAGCACCGCCAAAGCTGAGCAGCACGTTCCCGCAGGTTTTCAAAATTTCATGGAATATGTTCTGGAATACGTTCAGAGCATTGCTAAAGATCAGATTGGCGAGAAGCATTACCGAGAATGGGTACCATTTGTTGGTAGTCTATTCTTGTTTATCTTCGTGTCAAATTGGTCTGGAGCATTAGTTCCTTGGAAGCTAATTAAATTGCCATCGGGTGAGCTTTCTGCTCCTACTGGCGATATTAATACAACGGTTGCATTAGCTCTGTTAGTCTCCATCGCCTATTTCTACGGCGGATTGAAGAAACGTGGTCTGGAATTCTTTACTAGATACATCCAAGCCTCACCGTTCCTCCTACCTTTATGGGTTCTTGAAGATTTCACAAAGCCTCTTTCCCTAAGCTTCCGTCTTTTCGGAAACATCCTTGCTGATGAGCTAGTGGTTGGGGTAATGGTTCTCCTAGTTCCTTTATTTGTGCCTTTACCATTGATGGTTTTAGGATTGTTTACCAGTGCAATTCAAGCCCTGATTTTCGCAACATTGGCTGCGTCTTACATCGGTGAAGCAATGGAAGGTCATGGTGATGAAAGTCACGATCATTAAACAGCGTAAAAGCTGGTTAATTCATTAGTTTAGGCGATTAATATCAATCAATTTAGACTAGTTTGGCTTTCCATTTTGATAATGTTGCTTTTGTATTTCGCTGCAAATTATTTTGCAAATTCTGTTTTCAACTAAATTAACTAAAAAGTAAGAGAAAAATAATGATCGATCCATTAGTAGCCTCAGCTTCCGTAATCGCCGCTAGTATCGCTGTTGGTCTTGGTGCAGTTGGACCTGGTATCGGACAAGGTACTGCTGCTAGCCGTGCTGTTGAAGGTATTGCTCGTCAGCCTGAAGCAGAAGGCAAAATCCGTGGCACATTGCTTTTGAGCTTTGCGTTCATGGAAGCTCTTACCATTTATGGTCTGGTTATTGCTCTGATCCTACTTTTTGCTAACCCTTTTGCCTAAGAGTTAATCGACAAGAAGCTATGAGTATTTGCTCCTAGCTTCTTCGTAAACTCTGGCAACCGATATTTTGGCAAAATACCTATGACACTTTTGAACCTTGTCTCAACTGTTCTGCTGGCAGCGGAAGCTGTCGAGCCGAAGGGTGGCTTATTTGATATTAATGCCACACTCCCAATTATGGCGGTGCAGTTCATCGTTTTTGTGGCGGTTCTCAACGCGATTTTCTTTAAGCCTCTAACCAAAGCGATCGATGGTCGTGATGACTATGTAAGAGAGCAACTGGTTACAGCAAAAGAGCGTTTAGAAAAAGTAGAAATACTCACAAAGCAATACGAACAAGAACTTGCATCTGCGCGTAAGTCAACCCAATCTGTTCTGATATCTGCTCAAACCGAAGCAAATAAAGTTCGTAACGCTCGGATTGCAGAAGCGATGGCTGAAGCTAAATCTAAGGTTGCGATCGCAAAAGCAGAAATCGAAACCCAAAAACAAAATGCAACTGCATCTTTGGATGCGGAAGTCGAATCACTCAGTCGCCAAGTGTTAGAAAAGCTGCTAGGCAACTTAGTTAATTCTTAGCTGATTAATTCTAACCGGTAGGTAATTAGCGTTTGGCATCTGGCTGATATTGAGTAATAGAAATAACGTTTTATGATTAGCAATTTTGTTCTACTTGCCAGCGAAGCGGGCGAGTCTTCAGGAATCGGGTTTAATACCGATATTCTGGAAACCAATGTAATTAACTTAGTAATTGTCGTAGCTTTTCTAGTTTATGCAGGTCGCGGTTTTATTGGCAAAATTCTCTCAGCTCGTTTGGAGTCCATCCAGTCTGCGATCGCTGATGCTGAAAAACGTCAAAAAACAGCTTCAGAAAAGCTCACAGTGCAGCAAGGAAGATTGGCTCAAGCAAAAACTGAGTCAGATAACTTGCGTAAACAAGCTGAAATTGATGCCAAACATGCGGCTGATTTAATTTTGGCAACGGTTGATGCAGATATTGCGCGTTTGCGTGAAGCTGCCGAACAAGAGATTTCCACCGAACAAGATCGCGTGATCGTGCAACTGCGTCAGCAAGTTGCCGAAAAAGCTCTTGCTAGCGTGCAGTCTTATTTTGATCGCGGTTTGAGTGAATCTACTCAAATCGAACTGATCGACCGTAGCATTGCCCTTTTGAGTTCTGACTAGGAGAAAACATGAAATCTAGTTCTGTTAGTCAAGCAGTTGTCGCTCCTTACGCTGAGGCTTTGATGTCCTTGGCTCAAGAGCAGAATAGTCTCGATGCGATCGCAGCCGATGTTCGCCTAATTGGAAATACTCTTGCTGATTCAGTTGAATTAACCCAACTGTTCGCAAGCCCTCTGATTGGTGCAAATATTAAAAAAGGCGTGATTGAAAGTGCATTTGGTTCTCAGGTAAATGCTGTTACCAAAAGCTTTTTATTATTGCTAGTCGATCGCAAACGCATCGCCTTCTTAGCCGAAATCCTGCAAGAGTTCAAAACATTGTTGCGGGTAATCGATCAAGTTGCGCTTGCTGAAGTTACTTCGGCGTTGCAATTGAGCAGAGCGCAGGAAGATACGATTTGCGATCGCGTCAAATCAATGACCAAAGCAAAAACCGTAGAGCTTGCCGTGACGATTAACCCCGATCTAATCGGTGGCGTGATTATCAAAGTTGGCTCTCAAGTAGTCGATGCCAGCATTCGCGGACAACTGCGCCGTCTAAAGAGCAGCCTTGCGGCTGCGTAAATTCTCGATAGCTCTCAGCATTTAGCTGTTAGCTAATTTTCAAAACATTAAAAACAAATCGATCGCTGATAACTGGTAAAACACAACTATGGTTAGCATCAGACCTGACGAAATAAGCAATATTATCAAGCAGCAAATTGCTAATTATAACCAAGAGCTGCAAGTTTCTAACGTTGGTACTGTCCTGCAAGTCGGTGACGGTATCGCTCGTGTCTATGGCTTGGAACAGTGCATGGCTGGCGAGTTGCTAGAATTTGAAGATGGTACTGTCGGCATTGCCCTGAACCTTGAAGAAGACAACGTTGGTGTTGTGTTGATGGGTGAAGGTCGCAAAATCGCTGAAGGTAGCTCGGTTAAAGCAACTGGACGGATTGCTCAAGTTCCTGTAGGCGAAGGATTTATTGGTCGCGTTGTTGATGGTTTGGCTCAACCCATCGACGGCAAAGGCGATATCAAAGAATCTGAGTTTCGCTTGATCGAATCTCCTGCCCCTGGCATTATTGCTCGTAAATCCGTATTTGAACCTCTCCAAACTGGCATCACGGCGATCGACGCGATGATTCCTGTTGGTCGTGGTCAACGCGAATTGATCATTGGCGATCGCCAAACTGGTAAGACATCAGTTGCGATCGACACAATCATCAACCAAAAAGGTTTGGATTGTATCTGCGTATATG
>JAYUSC010000579.1:0-2946 GCA_043755885.1 Pseudanabaena sp.
CCTGTACCGCCCGCGTAGCGGGCGGTACAGGTTTTGGCTTTGGTTTTTTAATTATGCCGAGGTACTTAGCTCATTAATACAATAATCTCGCTGATCAATTTTGAGAGTGCTACAACTAATCTTGATTTATTTCTTGACTTATCTGTTGTCGCAGCCAATCCCTAAAATTACGAATCAATTCGTTGTCATCCATTGATTCTGGCTGTTGTAAAAAACTATCAAGAATCTTGCCAGAAATAATTGGGAAAATGATACTAAATTCAGTTTCTAAGTATTCGTTTGATTGCAATTTATAGATTTTGGTTCCTGTGGCACTGTATCTCCATATTTCTGGTATGCCTAAATCTCTGTAAATTGAAAATCTACGGCTGCTAGGACTAGTAATATCTACCTCAACGACTAAATCGGGAGGTGGATCATTCTTAAGATTTATCTTCCGCCCACGAATGCGATCGCAATTTTGAATATAAAAGCAACAGTCTGGTTCCGCTCCTGCTGCCAAATCTTCTCGATTTAATGTTGTAGAACCAAATCCTCGAATCTTCCTCCCTAATTCTTCAGTCAGCGTAATAATTATCCTTTCAAGGATGTAGTTGATTGTTTCATGCAATCCTAAAGGCATTCTAATTTCTAAAACTCCGTGGTAATAAGCTAAACGAGCAGTACGACGGTCGCCCATGTCGGCGAGCATTGCTTCATAGGTTTGCCAACTTATATTTGGTAATACAGCCGCATTATTCGCAAATGCTGTAGGAATTTCTTGTTTAGAGGATAGAGGAGTAATAGTCATATTTATTACACTTACTACTAAAAAAATAAAAATGGAGAATAGGAGGCTCGAACCCCTGACCTCTGCGGTGCGATCGCAGCACTCTACCAACTGAGCTAATTCCCCGACAGGCTATACATACTAACATAAAATCAAAAGCAGCGCTTCGCGCTGCTTTTGATTACTTTTTGGATATTGGCGATCGCAACTCACTGTTGATTAAAAAGCGCGTGATCTTCTGCTCATATCCAGAGCCATCGGGAAACTCAACTACTAACATCGGATTTTTAATGTTTTCAGAGGGGATTTGCAGCATATATACATAATCACCATTATGAAATTCGTAATAATTTCCTTGTTTAGGGTTATAGGTTCTCGCTGTCAGCTTTACGCCCTTAGTGCCATTTTTATTGACACTGCGATAGTAGCGAGGTTGAGCAATATCTTTAGGATCAGCACAAACATAGAGCAAGTAATCCTTAGTTTCTGCATAGGCTAAAATCCCCCCAGTGCCAACACAGCTTTTGTCATTGGCTAGCTCATTGGTTAAGCCAGTTTTGAAACCCTCTAAATCTTCTGCGATCGCACTGTCCCTGTTTATCTCTGTACATACTGATAGAGACAACCCTAGCAGCCCTGCGATCAAAGACTTTTGAAAAATAGATTTAATTAAACGCATCTCAAATCCTCATGCTTTTGCAATTTGCAGACACAGAGATGCTCGTTGCCCAATGATTAAGGTAACAACCCTGAAAACTTTTGTAATCAGCAACTTTGCTTATAAAAAATAAATCCCCAAACCTGTAAGGTTGCGCCCCGCAGGAGTGCAACCTTACAGGTTTGGGGATGAGGCTATACCTTGCACTGCCGACTCGTGGGTTGTATTTGATATAGTGAATCCCATAGACTTGACGCGCACTGACTATGACCACGAGCCTCACCAATAACGAATCAACATTTCAAAAGATCGTGCGTCTCTTGCGATGGCACAAACCCGCAGGGAGACTGATTTTGATGTTGCCTGCGCTGTGGGCAACTGTTGCCGCCGCCAAAACCCAGCACCAACTACCACCTCTTGATTTATTGGGTGTGGTGATCCTTGGGAGCTTGGCAACTAGCGCCGCAGGTTGCGTGATTAATGATCTTTGGGATCGCGATATTGATCCGCAAGTCGATCGCACTAAAAATCGTCCTTTAGCCGATCGCTCTTTATCGATGCAAGTGGGAATTGCCGTTTTACTAGTTGCGGCGCTATGTGCTTTTTTACTATCGACTTATCTCAGTCCTCTCAGCTTTGGGCTATGCTTTGCCGCTGTACCTGTAATTGCCATTTATCCTGCTTGCAAGCGCTTTTTCCCAATACCACAGCTAGTCCTGTCGATCGCATGGGGCTTTGCGGTACTGATTCCTTGGAGTGCCGTTACGGGCGGACTTGATCGCCATGCTTGGGAGTTATGGACAGCGGTGATCGCTTGGACAATGGGCTTTGATACGATTTATGCGATGAGCGATCGCAGTGATGATCTCAAGGTTGGGGTTAAGTCTAGCGCCCTCTTTTTTGGAAAATATGTAACATTTGCGATCGCAGTATTTTTTGCGATCGCGCTTGGATGCTTGATTTGGTTAGGCTGGGAGATTCAACTTGGTTACGCACACTACTTTGCTTGCTTGACGGCAGGAGTAATATGGGTATGGCAATGTAACAGGCTTAATCAAGCTGAAGTTCCTAGTGAGTTATACCAAAAAGCATTTGGTCAAAACGTCTGGATCGGCTCTATTATTCTCGTGGGAATGCTGCCATCGACTCTAGGACTTAGCTAAACCATTACACCTAGTTTCCTACTCCTGATGTATGATGGCTAGCTAGCCTCAGTCTGTTAATATCTAAGTTACAGATAGTTTAAAGAAATACATGAGCAATATTACAGAGAAAATCCAAGAAGAACTAAAACAAGCCAGAGAAGCCTGCGAAGTTAGCGGTACTGGCTCAAAAGAATGCGCCGCTGCATGGGATGCTGTTGAAGAGCTACAAGCTGAGTCTTCACACCAAAAGCAGTCTAAGGGTAAAAACTCACTCGAAGTTTATTGTGACGATAATCCTGAAGCGGCTGAATGTCGTCTTTACGAAGACTAAGGAATTTACAAGAAATAATAAAACCCAAAAATGTGGCAGCGGG
>JAYUSC010000580.1:0-6890 GCA_043755885.1 Pseudanabaena sp.
AGTTGCTAAATCTCTGCCCGATCGCTTAAATCTATTGCTAGACAATACGCTTGCCGAAATGCGTGAGCTAGGGGCAATCTTGGTGATGGGGAGTGCGATCGCGGCAATAATTCAGGTCTGGGTTCCCCGCGATATTATTCTCGGTTTGGGGCAGGGGCCAGTTAGCTCGATTATCGCCATGATGATCTTGGCGGCGATCGTTTCGATTTGCTCGACTGTAGACGCATTCTTTGCGCTGTCTTTTGCCGCTACTTTTACAGGCGGATCGCTACTTGCATTTCTCGTTTTTGGTCCCACGATCGATCTCAAATCGATCGGCTTGATTTTAACTATTTTCAAAAAACGCGCTGTGATCTATATGTTTTTACTCACCGCTCAGCTAACTTTTTTAAGCTGCCTGTTTATTAATTTTCAGATTCGCTAGTATACTTACTCACCTTACGCATAAGTTTGCAAGCCCCTCACCCCTAGCCCCTCTCCCGCAGGAGAGGGGAACAAGAAAATAATAGGATTTTGCTCCCCTTCTCCTGCGGGAGAAGGGGTTGGGGGATGAGGACCGATCTTCGCTCTGCGTAAGGTGAGATAATTAGATAGGCAACATGTTGCCTATGCCCCAAAGTCATTAAATCAAAGGTTGTCTGTGTCCGTGAGTGAATCTGTACTTGAATCTACTTCCATCGAATCTATTACCAATGAAGCTTTAGCCAGTCTTGATGATCTAACAGAGTTTTCTTTGCCCAGCGCCAATGATCAAAATTTGGCTGAAGGACAGTTTCTCGCTGAAGTCGATCAAGCATGGCAAGTATGCGATCGCTTTGACCTTCAGACAGATATCTGGCGCGGCAAGATTTTGCGGACGGTACGCGATCGCGAGAAAGCAAATAGAGAAGGTCGCGGTACGGGATTTTTAAAATGGCTACAAGAAAGGGAAATCAGCAAATCTCAAGCCTATTCATGGATTCAACTTGCTAATAGTGCTGACACCTTGATGGCAGATGGACAATTAGATGCTGATGATATTCGTCAATTTAGTAAAAGAGCTTTTTTGGAAACTTCGCAAGCATCTGCTGAGGTTCAACAATTGATTGTTGATGCAGCAAAAAATGGCGATAAAATTACTCGTCGCGAAGTTAAGCAACTCTCTGATGAATGGACATCGATGAGTTCTGATCATCTTCCCGATGAGTTAAAAGAGAAGATTGCCGCACATACAATTCCCACTCGTTATGTTGCTCCATTAGTTCGTGAAATCGATAAGTTGCCTGAAGCTTATCAAGTTCCACTTAAACAGGCGATCGCCGATGCTTCTGATCTTGATAATATTAAGATGGTTACTGCTGACGCTCAGAGGTTGACGAAATATCTCACCAATACCAGTCAAGTCCAAGCGATCGCAAACCGTTCTGTGAATATCGATCTTGCCCTTGAAGAAGCTCTCAGACTGGGATGCCTCAAACTCGCATCTGATTTGGTCAGCCAAGCCTCACAACTCGAAGTTGCGATCGCAAAACTCTACGGTATCTGGAAGCGGGTCGCGACATCCGCCGATCAGCTATATGTAGAGTCGGGTGCAAGCACTCCAAATTTGCTGGATTTACTGAATTCTCTTGATTCATTAGCTAGTCAAAATGTCACTGTTCAGATTGGCAACGATCATTCAGGGCGAACAATTCGCTTACAAATCACCGAAGAAGATCAATAGAACAAGGGGCTTAAGCCCCTTGCCCGAAATTTACCAACCAGAAAACCGATGTCAAACAGTGATTCTTTGCAGCAGGCGCTGAAGCAATATTTTGGATATGAATCCTTTCGGGCTGGGCAGCGCGAGATTATTGAAGCAAACATGGCTGGGCGCGACACCTTGGCGATCATGCCCACAGGCGGCGGTAAATCGATTTGTTTTCAATTACCAGCCTTGCTCAAGACTGGCGTAACAATTGTCGTCTCGCCTCTGATTGCGCTGATGCAAGATCAAGTCACCGCCCTCAAAGAGAACGGCATCGGCGCGACATTTCTAAATAGTACGCTGACAAATCGAGAAAGTACTTTGCGATCGCAAGCAATTCTCAATGGCGCGATTAAGTTAGTGTATGTTGCCCCTGAGCGCTTATTTGCGGAGCAGTTTCTCGAATTCCTGAATATCATTAAAGGAAAAATGGGTATCGCAGGATTTGCCGTAGATGAGGCGCACTGCGTATCAGAATGGGGACATGATTTTCGTCCAGAATATCGCCAACTAAGTCGAATTCGCCAATTGCACCCCGATGTACCTGTGATTGGCTTGACTGCCACGGCAACGGAGCGAGTGCGCGAAGATATTAGTCAGCAATTGCAACTGAAGCAGCCATACATTCATGTGGCAAGTTTCAATCGGTCTAACCTCTATTATGAAGTTCTTCCTAAACAGAGTAACGAGCAAACCTATGTCAATCTCTTGCGACAAATCAAGCGATCGCAAGGATCAGGGATAGTCTATTGCCTCAGTCGTAAACGTGTCGATGAAATCGCCAGTCGCCTCAGAGAAGATGGTATCGAAGCCATTCCCTATCATGCAGGATTAGGAGCGAAAGAGCGCGAAGAAAATCAAACTCGTTGGATTCGTGACGATGTACAGGTAATGGTGGCGACAGTTGCCTTTGGGATGGGCATCAATAAACCTGATGTGCGGTTTGTGATTCATTACGATTTACCCAAAAATATTGAAGGATATTATCAAGAATCAGGTCGAGCAGGACGCGATGGCGAAGATTCTCACTGCACTTTATTTCTAGGCTATGGAGATTTAGAAACGATTAAGTTTCTTATTGCTCAAAAAGTCGATCCTCAAACCAATGAGCCATTGGAAGCGGAGCAACGCATCGCGCAGCAGCAATTGCGACAAGTGGTTGACTATGCCGAGGGAAGTACTTGTCGCCGCACGATTCTCTTACGCTATTTTGGTGAAAACTTCCAAGGTGATTGCGCTAATTGTGATAATTGTCTTACTCCCAAGCCCATGGAAGATTGGACAGTGGAATCGCAAAAGTTTTTATCCTGTGTGGCGAGGACAAAGGAGAGATTTGGAGCAGGGCATGTAATCGATGTATTGAGAGGTTCACGCAAAGAGAAAATACTCCAGCATGGACATGAGCATCTATCGACCTATGGCATTGGCAAAGATCGCAGCCTCGACGAATGGCGACAACTAGCGCGATCGCTAACGCATCAAGGTTTTCTCACCCAAACAACCGATGGCTACGGCGTTCTCAAGCTCAATGATCGCAGTTGGGAGGTAATGCGAAACCATCGCAATGTACTATTACCGATCGAACGTGATACTGAGCCTGCAAAAGGAACTGAACGAGAAGAGGTAAGAGAAAGACCTGTTGATGTGGATATCCTGTTTGAAAGATTTCGGCTGTTACGCAAAAATCTCGCCGATGAGCAGGAAGTCCCGCCCTATGTGATTTTTAGCAACGCGACGCTCAATCAAATGGCCGAGCAGCAACCAACAGATCGCAAGGATTTTGCAAAACTGTCAGGAGTTGGCGCAAAGAAATTAGAACAATATGCCGATGATTTTATTGGTCTGATTCTCGAACATCATCAAAAATATCCTCCTGCGGAAATCACTGAATCAACGTCATCTAGAGTCAAACAAGAAGCCACGCCAAAATCAAAATTATCAAAAGCAAGTACTCAGCGTGAAACTCTAACTATGTATGAGAATGGCTTAGATATTGATGATATAGCTCGCGATCGCAATCTCAAGCCCGCTACTGTTTGGACGCATCTGGTGCAACTAATTGAAGCTGGCTATGCAATTAATTGCGATCGCCTTGTCGCCCCAGAGCGGCAAACCGTCATTTATGAAGCTCTAGATGCGATTGGCGGTGATGGCTTACGCAATCTCTTTGATCATCTGCGTGAGGCATATACCTACGATGAAATCAAGATTATTCGCGCCATCTGGCAAAATGAGAAAGAGCCATTATAATGAAGAACCAATTTTTTGTGGCGCGGCTTCGCCGCGCCACAAAAAATTGGTTCAATCGGAGCTTGCGTTGGTGGTTATTTAGGAGTTACTTATGTCGAGATTGCTGGTTACGCAGTACCAAGCAGAGGTTGAAAAAATTATTCGCTATGGGGGTTCGAAAAAAGAAACCAGCATTCGCAATGCTTTTGAGCGCTTGTTGAATGATTACTGCAAGCCGCGCAATTATTTACTGGTTCCTGAATTGGACTTTAAGACTAAGTTCAATACGACGGTTTTTCCTGATGGCACGATTAAGGATGCAATCAGGCTGGAGCATGGCTGGTGGGAGAGTAAGGATCAGTATGACAAGCTCGATCTAGAAATAGAAAAAAAATTTGAGAAGGGTTATCCCGATGAAAATATTTTGTTTGAGGATTCGCAGAATGCGGTCTTAATTCAGCATAGTCGTGAGATTGGGCGGGTGTCGATGGGCGATGCAGATGCACTAGATCGCCTGTTAAATATTTTTGTCGATTATGAACGTCCTGAGGTGCGGGACTTTCGGGCTGCGATCGCAAAATTTCGAGAAGATATTCCTAGCATTCTCGATAAGTTGCGCGAGACGATTCAGGTGGCGGAGAAGGAAAATCAACAGTTTCGCGATCGCAGAAATGCATTTTTGGCGGTATGTCGGCAGTCGATTAATCCTGAGATTGAGATTTTCGATGTGCATGAGATGTTGATTCAGCACATTCTCACGGAGGATATTTTTACAAATATTTTCCATGAGTCGCAGTTTCATCGGGAAAACAATATTGCACGTGAGTTGTCGGCGATGATCGATACCTTTTTTACAGGAACGACGCGCCGCAACACGCTGAAGAGTATTGAGTATTACTATGCGGTGATTCGTCGTAGTTCGGAGAATATTGCTAATCATCATGAAAAGCAGAAGTTCCTGAAGGCTCTCTATGAGAATTTCTACAAGGCTTATAATCCGAAGGCGGCGGATCGGTTGGGAATTGTGTATACGCCGAATGAGATTGTGCGATTTATGATCGAGAGTGCGGATCATTTGGTGCATAAGCATTTCGGTAAGTTGCTATCGGATGAGGGGGTGGAGATTCTCGATCCTTGTACGGGGACGGGAACCTATGTGACGGAGTTGATCGAGTATTTGCCAGCGCACAAGTTGGAGCATAAGTATAAGCATGAGATTCATTGTAATGAGATGGCGATTTTGCCCTATTACATTGCGAATTTGAATATTGAGTTTACTTATGCTCAGAAGATGGGGAAGTATGAGGAGTTTAAGAATATTTGTCTAGTGGATACGCTGGATCATTGTGGGTTTGAGGGGAAGCAGTTTGATATGTTTGCGATGAGTGTGCAGAATACGGCTAGGATTCAGAATCAGAACGATCGCAAGATTTCGGTGATTATTGGCAATCCGCCGTATAACGCATGGCAATCTAACTTTAATCAGGACAATGCGAATCGGGTTTATGGACAAATAGATAAACAAATTAAGGCGACTTACATCAAGCAGGGAACGGCGCAAAATCAAATTGCTGTCTATGATATGTATACGCGCTTCTATCGTTGGGCAAGCGATCGCCTCGGTAAAAATGGTTTAGTGGCGTTTATCACCAATCGCTCGTTTATTGATGGCAAAACTTTTGATGGATTTCGGAGAACGGTTTCGCAGGAGTTTGATCATGTTTATATCGTAGATTTGGGCGGCGATATTCGTAGTGGTGACACGACTGGGAATGTGTTTGATATTAAAACTGGTGTTGCTATAATGTTTTTAGTGAAATTACAAAGAGATGAGGTTAGCCTAAAATGAAGTCTCTTGAGGAAATACAAACACAACTAAGTTCAGGAGCTTTTGAATTAACAAGACACGCTTTAAAACGTCAAGTTGAACGAAATATCAGTAACAAGGACATTCGGGATACGGGTAAAAATGTGATGATAATTGAGGACTATCCAGATGATAAATATTCTCCAAGTTGTTTATTATTGGGCTTTAATGAAACAAGTAGAGCTTTGCATTTACAGGTATCGAGAATTGAGTCTGATACTACTAAGATTATTACTTTGTATGAACCAGATCAAAATGAGTGGATTGGTTACAAAATCAGGAGAATTTAACTAATGTTTAAATGTCATATTTGCAGTTCAAATGATTCTCATGTGGAATATGTGAATGAAATTTTTGAAATTGGTGGGAAGTTTTATCTTGTAGAGAATATTCCTGCTACAGTTTGTTCTCGTTGTGGCGAAGAAGTTTTTAGTGCGGAAACATCTGAAGCTATTAGAGTTATGTTACATGGTGAATCTAAACCAATTAAGTCAGTGGTTTTAGATGTTTTTTCTTACCAAAAAGAAGCAAAAGCTTCTTGACATTACATGAAGATTTTGATGAGTCATTAGAAGAGTTTGCGGAGTATATGTAATGAGTCAAGCTAAAATTTCTTATTTTTCTCTTTCTGCTTTGCAGGGTAAAGAGGCGAAGCTAGATTGGATCGCGGGGACTAGCTTTGAGGCGATTAAGTTTGAGAATATTAATCCTGATGCTAAGGGGAATTGGATTAATTTAACTGATAATGATTTTGATAGTTTTTTGCCTTTGGTAGATAAGGAAGTAAAGGCGGGAAGGTCTGATGAGGCAGTTTTTAAACTTTTCTCGACGGGTGTTCAGACAAAAAAAGATGATTGGTCTTACAGTTTCTCAAAAATAGAACTTATTGAGAAAGTAAAATACTTTATAGAAACATATCAAGAATGCTTAGAAAAGGGAAAAACTGAAAATCTTGATATCAAATGGGATCACTGTGCGTTCGCTCATTTCAAATAGGTAAGGGGAATAAAAGTCAGGAGTGGTAAATAACCAGAGCAATTATAGCAGCCTGTCAGGATGTGTCAGTGT
>JAYUSC010000581.1:0-6888 GCA_043755885.1 Pseudanabaena sp.
GCTTCGCCCGCCGCAACAATTTTGGGTTTTATATGCACATGTTATTTAGTTTTCATTGCTAACTCTCTTTTTGGTTTTATTTGGCTATAGCGATAAAAGCTTGCTTTGTATGCCTTTTGGACTAGTTTGTTTGCAGCCCAAAGCGCTGTAAACTTGAGAAAATATCAAGTTATTGAAATAATATTTTACAAATAATGACCAAGAATGTATGGGTATTTCCTGGGCAAGGCTCTCAGGCTGTAGGTATGGGCTTAGACCTTGCGGAAATAGGCAAGGATAAGTTTGACAAGGCGGAGAACATTTTGGGCTGGTCGATTTTAGATAAATCGCAGACTGATGCCACTGAACTAGCCAAAACCGAATTTACCCAGCCTTGCCTGTATGTGATTTCAGCCATTCTTTCTGATGTACTCAAAGCCAAGGGTGCAAAACCTGACGCGGTGACAGGGCATAGCTTGGGCGAATACAGTGCGCTTTATTGTGCTGGTGTCGTCGATTTTGCGACAGGACTAGAACTAGTGAAACAGCGATCGCTATTAATGGCCGAGGCAAGTGGCGGCGCAATGACGGCTTTACTTGGATTTGATCGCCATCAATTAGAAACTGCGATCGCAGAAACCGCAGATGTGATTTTGGCTAATGATAATAGTAATGATCAAGTGGTAATTTCTGGCACAGAAGCCGCAATCAAGTCGATCTGTGAGCAGGTCAAGTCTAGGAGAGCCATCCCTTTGAAAGTGAGTGGCGCTTTCCATTCACCACTGATGTCCGAAGCGGCTACACAATTTGCGGTAGCTCTAGAAAAGATCATCTTTAATGATGCTGAGATTCCTATTATTTCTAATGTTGCGCCAGACGACGCGACAACATCAGGGCAAGTTATCCGCGAGCATCTTGCACAACAAATGACTTCTCCAGTGCGTTGGCGTGAGATCTGTTTATATCTGGCATCTCAAGGATATGAGAAGGCGATCGAAGTTGGTTCGGGCAAAGTTTTGACTGGGCTAGTTAAGAAATCAGCTCCAAGTCTGGCGCTGGTGAATGTGAGTACATTGGAACAGGCGATCGCATTTTAAAAAATATAAAAGGGGCTCTTTGCGCCCCTTTTATATTGGGATAGACTTCAGTAATATTGCGATCGCACTAGCTTCTAATGGCTTAAACAGATAATATCCCTGCCCCGCATGACAATTATAATTTTTTAGACGATCTAACTGCTCAGCAGTTTCTACCCCTTCCGCAACTACATTTAAACCCAAATTTATTCCCAAAACAATAATCGCTTTCACAATTTCACCATCTTCTGGATTATGGTCAAGTTGATTGATAAATGAGCGATCAATCTTGAGCGTATGAATTGGAAATCGATGTAAATAGCTTAACGAAGAATATCCCGTCCCAAAATCATCAATACAAGTTTGAATATTCCGTTCACTTAATTCGCCTAAAATTTGCGCTGCTAAAGAAGTAGTTTCAATTAATATACTTTCAGTAACTTCTATCTTTAAATTATGATTGTTGAGATTAGTTTCTTTGAGGATATTCTCAATTTGGCTAGTCAAGTTAGGCTTAGTAAACTGTTTCGCAGATAAATTAACATTCATGGTTAGATTCATTGCGATCGCAAACTGCTCTTGCCATGCTCGTAACTGAGTGCAAGCCTCCTGCAACACCCAAAAATCGATCGCCACAATTAGTCCAGCTTCTTCCGCTATGGCAATAAATTCCGATGGATATATCAATCCCTGCTCAGGATGTTGCCAACGGACGAGAGCTTCAAATCCCAATATTTGTCGTGATTGCAAGCAGACAATGGGCTGATAATGTACGCGCAATTCTTGACGCTCAATAGCTCGACGCAACTCATTCTCGATCCGTAGTTTCTTGAGCGCTGCTGTATGCATCGCAAAATTAAATATTTCATAGCGATCGCGTCCCTGTTCCTTGGCTCGATACATTGCTGTATCAGCATCTCGTAGCAACTGGTCAGGTTGAGTATAATCGGCAGAATTTAGAGCAATGCCAATACTCGTACTAATAAATATTTCATTTCCATCAAGTATGACTGGCACTTGCAATGCATCCTTAATCCTCTGCACGACCTCAATTACGTCATTAAGATCTGCAATTTCTTCAAGGAGCATCACAAATTCATCGCCCCCTAGCCTTGCAACCGTATCGCCCTCACGCAGACAGCCAATTAGACGTTTTGCCACAATTTTTAATAACTGATCGCCTGCTAAATGTCCAAGGCTATCGTTGATGATCTTAAATCGATCTAAATCTAAAAAGAGAACCGCAAACAGCTCTGGGAGATCGGCTGAATTCGGGTGTATTCGCCGATTAGATAACCGTAAAGCATGATTGAGGCGATCTAGCAATAAAGTGCGATTTGGTAAGCCTGTTAAAGAGTCATGCAATGCATCATGACGCAGTTGTGCTTCCATTCTTTTGCGCTCCAATAGCTCTGATTGGGCATTTTGATAGAGTTCTGACTGATGGATTGCGATCGCACATTGATCGGCGATCGCTTTAACTAGGGATAGTTCATTCTCAGACCAGATGCGATCGCGATCGCACTGATATAGGCTAATCCCGCCTAAATAAGTTTGTTGATAAATAAGAGAGGTCATCAAAAGAGAATAAATACTATATTTTTCGACTAACTCTCTTAGTTCTTCTGGGAAATCATCGCTAATTTGATGGAGAGAGATTTGCTTGCCTTGAACCAAATCATCGTAATAATGTTCATAAAAATCACAAGATATCCCAATCGGTGATTCGTTATGATCAATCGGTTTTTTACTGGTATAGCTGACTCTCATTCTCTTCAAAGGATCTGGCTGAAAGATCAAACAAAGACTCACATTTAAAGCTTCATGTAATAGATCCGCAGTTGTTTGCAGGACATCTTCTAAAACTAGAGTTTCTCTCATGGCTTGGACAATGCGATTAATAATCGTCTCTCGCCATGCTTGCTGCTCAATTTGCGCGATCGCATTTTTCTGTTGTTGGCGTAATGCAAACTCTTGGAGCGCGCGTTGTAAGACGCTAGGCAAACGAAATAATCGATCCTTTAATACATAATCAGTCATCCCTGCTTTGATGCATTCAACGGCTGATTCCTCCCCTAAGCTACCCGTAATTAAAATAAATGGAATATCTTGTCCTGATTGTTTTAGAAGGTTAAAAGCTTGCAACCCATTAAAATTTGGCAGCCGATAGTCTGACAAAACGACATCGTAAATATGATCTTGCAGGTATTTTTGGCATCCGATCGCAGTGGCTGTGATGTCATAGGTAAAATATAAGCTTGTTGATTCCAGAGCCAATAGCGTCAGCTCGACATCAGCATCAACATCCTCAATTATCAAAATATGCAGCAATCGCTGTTCCTCTGACTGCTTGGATTCTCCTAACTCTGGCATCAAGTTTCTCATGGTTTTCAAATGCAACAATAAGTAAGTTGCTGGAATTAAACGTAGGATGGGTTAGCGATAGCGTAACCCATCATTGACAACCAATTGACGCGTTACGTTTCACTAACGCATCCTACATTTAATTAAGCTTTCCTACTTAGTATTTAATCAATTGATGGTAGCTGATTTAGCATCATCCAGTAAAAGCCGACCTGTTGCGATATCTCTACAAACTGCTGAAAATCTAAAGGCTTCACAATATAACTATTGACACCTAAATCATAACAAGCTTGTAAATCTCGATTTTCGGCTGATGAAGTCATTACGACAACAACAAGATTACGGGTACGCGGAGAACTGCGAATCATCTCTAATACTTGAATACCATCGATTTTTGGTAATTTCAAATCTAAAAGGATTAGGCGTGGGAGTGGGTGCGTCGGTAGTTGCCCATCACGCCCAAATAGATAATGAATTGCCTGCTCTCCGTCTGACACTACGTCTATTTTATTGACAAAGTTATAACTATCTAAGGCAATTTGGATTAACTCAACATCATTAGGATCATCTTCAATAAGCAGAATTTGTGTAGGTTCCATAATATTTAGACCGTATGAATTCTTAGAACTAAGAGGCGCAAAGCGCCTCCTAGTTCTAAAGTTTTATAAAGAAAGTTGCACCTTGATCGGGATATCCTTCTGCCCAAATCGATCCTCCATGGCGTTGGATAATCCGTTGGACGATCGCTAAGCCAATGCCAGTACCTTCAAACTCGTTGTCATTATGCAATCTTTGAAAAGCGCCAAAGAGTTTGTCTGCATATTCCATTTGAAAGCCTACGCCATTATCTTTAATTCTAATGGTTTGATCTGGCAAACTATCAATTTCGATGTAGGGTTGGGGTTGGTTTCGGCTAAATTTTACGGCATTGCCAATCAGATTACGAAAAACTTGTTGTAAAAGGGTGAGATCGCCAACTGTAGTTGGTAAGTCGCCGATCGCAAATTTGACTAAATTATTATGGCGAGGATCGGCGCGAATAATCTCAATTGCCTCATCGACCAAATCTCGAACTGATATCTGTTTTGACTCTAATGGTCGTCGTCCGTAACGGGAGAGCGTGAGCAGCCCATCGATTAGATTTCCCATCTTTTGGCTACTCTTCTCAATCACCTGCAAATAGTGAGTCACTTTCGGATCGTGCAAAGCTCCATGGGTTTTCAGTCGTTGTTGTAAAGCATTAACAAAGCCATTCATATGCCGCAATGGCGCACGCAAATCATGGGAGACAGAATAACTAAAGGATTCCAATTCCCGATTGGTATTGGCTAACTGATTTGCAGTATCCAAAATTTTGGCTTCAGCAAGCTTGCGATCGCTAATGTCTAATATTGTGCCAACGATTTGGATTGCTTTCCCCATCAGATCGCAAATAATTTCGCCTCTTGCTAAAACATAAACTAATGTGCCGTTAGCCCAGTAAATGCGATATTCAATCTCGTAAGGTTGACAAGTTGCGATCGCAAATTGGACGATTTGGTTAAAATATTCCCAGTCATCAGGATGCACAGATTTTTGTAATTCTGGATAAGTCGGTGTACGGATTGCGGGGTCACGTCCAAAAATGCGAAATACTTCTTCCGACCAGATTACTTCCCCTGTGCGGAGATCAAATTCCCAACTACCGAGTTTACTAATGCGCTGGGCTAGTTTTAGATGAGTCTCACTTTTTAGTAGAAGTTCTTCACTTAATTTGCGATCGCTAATATCTTGCACCATCCCAATCAGATGCGTGATATTACCATCTTGATCACGTAATGTAGTTGTAGTAAGACTTCCAATGATAATTGCTCCGTCTTTTTTGATATATCGCTTTTCAATTTGATAAAAATTAGTTTCTCCTTGCATCATCATTTCAGCATAAGGGCGCTCTAATCCCCAATCTTCACTTAATGAGATTGTCATACAAGAAGAAAAATCGAGTAACTCTGCCTCACTGTAGCCAAGCAGTTGACAAAAAGCCTGATTGACACTTTCAAAGCGATAGGTTGTAACATTCGCCACCGCAATTCCAATCGGTGCAAAGTCAAAGAACCCTCTAAATTTTATTTCACTTGCCTGTAATTCTAAAGTGCGTTGTTTAACTCTAGATTCAAGTCGTTCATTCAACTCTTGTAGGGCAGTTTCAGATTGTTTTTGTTTCGCTTCAGCAAGCTTGCGATCGCTAATATCTTGGACGGTTGCCACAAAAAAATCAACCGTGCGATTTTCTTTTCGCACCGATTTGACATCGATTGTGGCATATATAACACTGCCATCTTTACGAATAAAGCGCTTATCCATGACATAGCCTTCAGACTCTCCCCGCATTACCCTTTCAAATTCGGCAACATCGAGATCGAGATCGTCAGGATGAGTTATTTCTGTCCAAGTGATATGAGGCAATTCTTCTCGCGAATAGCCTAAAATTTCGCAGAGGCGATCGTTAAACTTTACCCAACTCTTGGTTTCAGGCGAAGTAATCGCCATACCAATAAAGGGCAAATCGTAGAACAATCTCAGAATTGCTTCGTTGAGTTTGGTTTCATCGAGATTATCCATGTTTTGACCATGCAAGCTGGCTGAGTCATATAATTAGAATACAAAAAAAGAGGCGGCGTAAAACGCCGCCTCTTTTTTTAGATCTTCACAAATTGTTTCTCGATTAGTCCTGTCAAACTATTTGTCCAATGTTGAGCCAAATCGAAGGTTTCTGCTTCCACCATCACCCGCATCAATGGCTCCGTACCCGATGCACGGACTAAAATCCGACCGCGATCGCCTAAATCTTGTTCAGCTTTTGCGATCGCAGTTACCAAAGCATCACAAGACTGCCAATTGCGACGCAGTTCGCGATCTTCCACCCGCACATTTTTGAGCAACTGGGGATAAGGATGAAAGCTCTGATCCATTAATTCAGCTAAAGGTGCTTTTTGCTTAGCAAGTGCCGCGAGATGTATCGCCGCCAATAAGCCATCACCACTAACGGCATAGTGACGACATAGCACATGTCCCGACTGCTCACCACCGAGCATCGCGCCCGATCGCACCATTTCTGCATGAACATATTGATCGCCCACATCGGTACGCACAAAATTACCGCCCAGCTTTTGCCATGCGCGTTCAAAACCGAGATTTGCCATGACTGTGGTGACGATCGCATTGTCGGGCAGTTGATTATTTTCCATTAACTCCTGTCCCCACAGGTACAAGATGTAATCGCCATCAACAATGCGCCCATTACTATCCACTGCCAATACGCGATCGGCATCACCATCAAAGGCAAAGCCCATATCTGCACCATGTTCTTTCACGGCTGCTCGTAGTGGTTCAAGATAAGTGGAGCCGCAATTAACATTAATGCGATCGCCATCTGGCTCTTGGTGCAAGCAAATTACTTCTGCGCCCAAGTTCCTAAATACTTCTAGCG
>JAYUSC010000582.1:0-40265 GCA_043755885.1 Pseudanabaena sp.
GCCACACAAAAATTGCTTCTTAAATTTACGTAGTGTTGCAAAAGACATAATTTTTCGTAGTAATCCGATTATAATTCAGAAGCAAACATGGTTAGCCCCTTTACATAGGTAATTAAAATGAGCGAAGAACAAAATTCAGGACTTGGCGGATTTGTAAGCGGCTTACAGCAAAAGGCTGGAGAAGTAGCTGAAGGACTTAAAGAAAAGGCTGAAGGAGCTATCGGCGAAGAAAACGTCAAGAAAGTTTCTGATGTTCTAAATACAGATGTTGGTGCTATGGCTAAGGATTCTGCTGGCAAGGCAGTTGATGCGCTAGAAAATCTGACTGGTCGCGACATTGACGGCGATGGCGATGTTGGTGGTAAGCCACAAGCTTAGTAACGTATAAGTCTTTACTAATACTAATAAAGACGGCATAAATGCCGTCTTTATTAGTATTTCACCAAATCACAGCATAGTGCGATCGCGCTATGCGTAATGCATCAGTTGCTCTCTGTGACTCGATCGCTACCTGCGATAAGCAAGCATAGATTAACACGACATAATTCGCCCTGATCGCCAATTCGAGTTGACGACATTGATATGAAAGTGTCAGTGCGCCGATATAGTCGCTACTTGAGCGTAATGTATTTAAGGCTTGGAATAGTCTTGCTCGATCATCGACAGCCAAAGCCCTGTCGATAGATTGGACTAGATGAGGTGTCTCTTCTAAATAGGAGTCAATCACATTTAACAAAAATTCAGTTGCTTTAAGATCATTACCTGCGACCTCCAAAATCGTTTCCATAAACTGCGGCTCGATTGCAGGCTCTTCATCTTCTTCAGCGATTATCTGTTGCTCAGCTTCTTGTGATTCTAGATCTTCAGTCTCAGATGATTCTAATAGAGATGTCTCTTCTAGATCCATCTCCCCCTCGGCTACAGTACTTTCTTCTGGTTCACTTTCTTCTGGTTCTGATGCAATATCTGAAATCACTTTAAGATTATCAGGCATAATCACATAGGAGATGTCATCTCGCGTGAAATTTATCGCTGGCTCATCTAGTGGATCTGTCTCATCTGACTCCATCCCCTCATCTTCGTCTGAAATGGGAGATATAGAATCAGCAACTAAAAAGAGTCGAGGTAATCCATTCTGAGAGATTGAGTCATCTTCAAAGTTATTAACTTCTTCGGTGTTGCTAACTATTGATTCTAATTCATTCTCCTCCACATCTGGATCTTTCTCGTCCTGACTGACCTCTAAATCATTAGATCCTAACTCTTTACTTAAAAAATTATTTTCCTTCTCTTCAACAACATTGGTTGACTGAGCATCTTTTTCGACGAGTTTCGCAACTGTTTGTTGTAAATCGTCTAATTCAATTTTTACAGTCTGCAAATCATCAGTTAGCTCTTGGGATTGTTGGCGCAAATTAATTAGAGAGATGGCAATCCCAACTTGAGCGGCAATCAGTGATAAAGAAGTGCGATCGCTCTCTGACCAACTATGATAAGCGCCACCATCAAAAGCCACCAGAGTCCCCCAAACATCTTGTCCTGCATAGATCTTATTGGCGGCATATGATGAAATGCCAATCTGCTCAAGCAGTGTCACGATATGCGACGAAAGACTAGATGTGCGAATACTGTCAATGGTCTGTGCCGCATGTTCTGGCTCGGTAGACTCGATCATGTGCCGCGCCAGTGACAACTGTCTTTCGGGCATATCGGCTAGAGATGTCAACCCTGCTGCGATCGCATCGGTGGCAAACTCACCCCGTCCATCAGGATGACCGCGAAAAATAGCGACGCGATCGACTTGCAATAATTGCTGGGCTACTTGTACAGCTATTTGCAAAACCATCCCTAAAGATGGCAATCGCTGAATCGCATCAGCAAGCTTGGCAAGTGCTTTTTCTCTAGCAATAATATTGCTAAAAATATCCGTCTGTGGATCTGATGACTGTGCCAATACCAGTTTTTCATAACGCTCTTCCCAGCTAATTTGATGGACGCGCTCTTGCTGCACCAAAATAGCTTTGAGGTGTTCATAGGCGGCGCGATCGCGGCATAGGTGACGGACTTGATCTAAGAGGGTAGAATCCATGGGTAAGAGCGACTATCACTGAATATGTTCTAGCGTTGCTCAGATAGGTGGTTAATCTATCTAGACCATGAATTTTAGCGGACTTGTTTTAGCGATCGCATGAGACACAAGGCGTAACTTTGGGCGCAACTTTTGTTTTTACAGTAAGGTTTTGCCATATGAACGCTCATGCTAAAAACAAGTTAAAATCGTTATTTGTAGATAAACCAAAGTAAGTTAAAAAATATGGCTCGCTATACCCTTGCCCAAAGTCCTGAAGTTATTTTGACCGTTGCTGGCAAAGATTCGCCAAAAACACGGGAAAAGGCGATGGTTGAGCTAATGGAACTAATGGACTCAGGCAAACTTGATACTGATCTTGCCGATGGCTTTAGTCCCGACCAATTTATCGAAGTGAGAGAAATTTCCATGTCCGAAGATCGTGAAGATCCCATCACTCAAGCCGTACAAGTCCTAAACAACCTCGCGACCTTAAAAATCAAAGTCCAAGAGTTACGCTCTGACGCAATGCAAGTGCGATCGCAGATTGACATTTTGTTTACCGATGAGATTGTCTCTGAGGAGCAAATTAACAGTATTAAGGAAGGTTTTAAAATCCTCAAGAGTTTTGCTCAACTTAATATGAAATTTCTCGATGCGCGATCGCAAGCTGAAAATGCGCGTCAAGTTCTTGATGAAGCGCTCAAATCTCCCAACTCAGAAGTTAAGGCTCCTGTCGAGATTGTAGCTGATAGTTCTAGCTCTTCCCCTTTGAAAGTTGATCCTGATGCAGCCGCTGACACCGAAACTGTAACCACAATTGAGGATGCGATCGTGGAAGTTCCTGTGAGCAAATCCACCAAGAAAAAATAATTTACAGCGCCATGCGCTGTGGTCTCAAAAAAGGCGGCGCTGTGCGCCGCCTTTTTAAGATCCGTAAGGTTAAAATGAGATCACCACTACTTCTGAAAATTATGGTTGCTTTACCCAATCGCTTATTAATGACTTGCGATGAATATGTCGCTTAACTTTTCTAAAATATGATTGAATGTAAAAAGTCTTTTTTTGTTGATTTCTTTGAAAAGTTTACTAATTAGCACCTTTGATATTCGAGGTGGAGCTGCAAGGGCAGCCTACCGATTACATAAAGGACTACGGATGGTCGGTATCGATTCCACAATGCTAGTTCAGGAAAAATATGGTGACGACTGGACAGTAATAGCACCAAAAACTCGCATTCAAATGGGGATATCGAAAACTAGGGCAACGATTGATGCATTGCCTTTACGCCTTTATCGTCAATTTGAAAATCATGGTCGATTTTTCCCCCAATGGCTGCCCGATTCTCTTCCCCGTCAAGTTCAGCAGCTCAAACCAGATATTATTAGCCTGCATTGGATTTCAGGTGGATTTGTTCAGGTAGAAACTTTAGCTAAATTCAAGCAACCTCTTGTATGGACATTGCATGATATGTGGGGTTTTACAGGGGGATGTCACTCTAGCCAAGAATGCGATCGCTATACTACAAATTGTGGTCGTTGTCCTCAACTCCATAGCAACCAAGAGAAAGATCTATCTCGATGGGTTTGGGAGCGCAAAGCTAAAGCTTGGAAGTCTCTGGATTTAACAATTGTTACTCCGAGTAAGTGGTTAGCTGATGTCGCGCGAAAAAGTTCGCTTTTAAGTGATTACCCTATCCATGTAATCCCTCATGGACTAGACATTAAATCATATAGACCATTAGAATCTAAACTAGCTAGAGATTTACTGAACTTACCTCAAGATAAGTATCTAATTCTATTTGGTGCTATGCGAGCGACTAGCGATTTCAATAAAGGTTGGCAGTTTCTTCAGCCAACTTTACAGCGATTAAAGCAGTCGGGATGGCAAGATAAAGTTGAAGT
The DNA here is from genome assembly GCA_043755885.1 of Pseudanabaena sp. Lineage (GTDB taxonomy): Bacteria > Cyanobacteriota > Cyanobacteriia > Pseudanabaenales > Pseudanabaenaceae > Pseudanabaena. The sequence continues at coordinate 3,973 of JAYUSC010000582.1, forward strand.
CGTGATCTTTGGGGCATCTACTCCAGAAGTACCGATAGATATGGGGTTTCCCTGCCACTACTTAGGAGAATTGCACGATGATTTAACCTTAGCTGTAATGTATGCTGCTGCCGATGTGACTCTTGTTCCCTCAAAACAAGAATCGTTTGGACAGACAGCATCTGAATCTCTTGCTTGTGGCACACCTGTTGTCGCCTTTGGCGTAACTGGACTGCTTGATATTGTTACACATCAATCAAATGGATATCTTGCTATTCCATTTGATTGTGAGGATTTAGCTAATGGGATTAACTGGGTTTTGACAGATCCACATAGACATCAAAATTTACGAGTTACAGCTCGAAAAAAAGCGGAGCAAGCGTTTGATCAATTGCTTCAGGCTGAACGCTATCAAGAATTATTTCATCAGATTTTGAATTTGCCAAACTCGATTGATCATGGTTGCTAAAAATATTTCTGATCTTCCAAAAGTTATAGCCGTGATCCCTACACGCGATCGCAAAGACAAGTTATTTCGTTTTTTAGAGAAATTTTCACTCCAAACTTATCCTAATCTGCAAATTATAGTTATAGACTCTAATTCTACTGATGGGACAAAAGAGGATCTCATCCATCTTTTTCCACAAGTAAATCTAATTTGTGTAAGCGATCGCCAATATTGGACTGGCGCAACCAACGCAGGCGTAAAATCTGCGCTGCAAAATAGTTGTGAATATATTTTGACAATTAACGACGATTCGATTGTTGAGCTAAATTATGTAGAGAGAATGGTAGAGATCTGTCAAAACCATGAAGTCTTGATGTTAGGAAGCTGTATAAATTACCTCTCAAATTCCAAATTAGTCTGGTCTCTTGGGACTTCTAACCATTGGGGAACTGCTAATTTTTTGAACCTCAACTATCACAATACTGAGTTAGATAATCTGCCAAAAAGCATCAAAAACATGGAACTTATCCAAGTAGATTGCTTAGCAGGAAATGGCGTTTTGATACATCGAAAGGTGTTTGAAAAAATTGGGCTATACAATGAAACTTTTCTACCGCACTATCATGCCGATTCAGAAATAGCTATTCGCGCTACCAATAAAGGAATTCAAGTTTTTGTCAGTCCATCCATCGTCCTACTCAATGATTTTCACCCAGAGCAAAAGCAACTAAACCTTAAAGAACCGAGAGGGCTAATCTATGCGTTATTCCATAAGAAATCTCATTTATTTATATTGCCGCTGATTTATATTTTTGTGATGTACTGCCCAAACAATAAAAAATTATTAACTTTTTGGAAATTACTGAATCGATTTATAAACAAGGTTTAGACCAAACGACGCGGTTGATATAATCAACGTAGCTCAACACAATACGCACAACTTGTTTAGATACTTCGTGGTTACCATAATCAGTCACAGCTAGAATTGGCTTTGTTGATTCGGAAAATTGGGTAGTTACCAGATTGACAGCATCTAGAACGCGATCGCGTTTTAGACCACTCATAACCAATACGCCAGCATCCATTCCCTCAGGACGCTCATGGGCATTCCGAATCGTGACTGCTGGCAAATTAAGTAAGGCAGCTTCTTCTGTAATCGTACCACTGTCAGAAAGAACACAAAATGCCTGCATTTGTAACTGGATATAGTCGAGAAACCCAAAGGGATTACTAAAAACAATTTTGTCGCTCAAAGCTATATTTTTAATGTTTTCTAAGCGCTTTCGAGTACGAGGATGAGTGGAAACAATTACAGGTAATTCATATTCCGTAACCAAGGCATTTAAGGTGTCTAGAAAATCAGCTAAAACACTAGGCGAATCAACATTTTCTTCGCGATGGGCGCTGATCAAGAAGTATTTACGAGGCTCCAGTCCCAACCGAGTCAATATATCAGACTGACTAATTTTGGGTAAATAATAATCAAGTACCTCTGGCATATGGGAGCCAGTTTTAAAGATCATATCAGGACGAATTCCCTCAGCCAAAAGATATCGCCGTGCGTGTTCTGTAAGAACCATATTTACATCTGAGAGATGATCGAGAACTTTTCTGTTTAGCTCCTCTGGGACTCTCTGATCAAAACAACGATTTCCTGCCTCCATGTGAAAGACAGGAATTTTTCTGCGTTTAGCCGATAAAACTGCTAAGCAAGAATTAGTATCTCCATAGAGCATCACGGCTTCAGGTGATTCTTTCTCCAAAACCTCGTCAGATTTAGCAACTACTTGGGCAATAGTTTGTGCAGCATTAGCACCAGCAGCTTCCAAAAAATAATCGGGCTTACGAATTTCTAAATCATCAAAAAAAATCTGATTTAGTTCATAATCATAATTTTGCCCAGTATGCACTAAAACATGGTTAGTGTATTTATCCAATTCAGCAATAACTCGGCTCATTTTGATTAGTTCTGGTCGAGTACCAACGATAGTCATCACCTTAAGCATTGAGTTGCTCCTGAATAAAATCAAGTTTCAATAGTAGTTGTTTAACTCCTTCAACTTCAAGGCGATCGGTATTATGGGATGTATAGTCAGATAGCTTTGCGATCGCTGCTTCCCCCTCTGTAAAGTACAGATTGTAATTAAGATCGCGATTGTCTGCTGGAATTCGGAAATAATTGCCTACATCTTCAGCCTTTGCCATCTCTTCACGAGAGACCAAAGACTCATACAACTTTTCACCATGCCGAGTACCAATAATGCGAATTGCGCTATTACCTTGAAATACCTCTTTTAAAGCTTGAGCTAGCACCTCTACAGTAGAAGCTGGAGACTTTTGCACAAAAATATCGCCCTGTTGTCCATGGGTAAAAGCATAAAGTACCAGATCAACAGAATCATCCAGTGACATCAAGAAGCGAGTCATTGATGGATCGGTGATAGTGATTTCTTTCCCCTGCTTTAACTGACTCACAAAAAGAGGAATTACGGAACCGCGAGAAGCCATAACATTGCCATAGCGTGTAGCACAAAGAACTGTTTCGCCTTCTTCAAGACTCCTTGCTTTGGCAACTATTAACTTTTCCATCATGGCTTTTGATAGCCCCATTGCATTGATAGGATATACAGCCTTATCAGTGCTCAAAGCCACTACCCGTTCTACCCGATTTGCAATGGCGGCGTTAATAACATTCTCCGCACCCAATACATTAGTGCGTATAGCTTCCATTGGATAAAACTCACAAGAGGGGACTTGTTTTAATGCTGCCGCGTGAAAAACATAATTTACTCCCTTCATTGCATCTTGGACACTATCATAGTTTCTCACATCACCAAGATGAAACTTTAACTTGGAATTGCAGAAGGCAAGGCGCATATCTTCCTGTTTTTTCTCGTCTCGACTGAAAATCCGAATTTCTCGGACATCAGTTTCTAAAAACTGTTTCAGGACGGCATGACCGAAAGAACCAGTCCCACCAGTAATCATTAGTACTTTATCTTTAAACATATTATTTTGGGGTTTTAATCAATTACTTAAACTCATGCATTCGTGTTATTAACTCATGCCATTCTGGAGCTACATAACCTGTCATCTCATAAAACTTCTGAGAATTTAGAGAGCGATCAATTTTAAAACTATCATCAGGAAAAATTTCTATTTTCTTGTTATAGATCTGAGCTACTAGATTTAGTAGCGAGTATTTATCAATTGGCTTTGCAGCTATATGATATAAACCATGCAATTTCGGACAAGGCAAAACAAAGTCATGAATAATTCTTGCTAACTCAACTGTTGGAAGTCCTGAAAATATAGCACGTGTAAATCCCTTAACCGAATTTTTCTGCGAAAGAAACCAACCAATAAGACTGCGATTTCCAGAAAGTTCATGTCCAATGATTGAGGTGCGAAGTGTGACAGCATGTGGGTAATCAACTTCACCTAAAAGCTTAGAACGACCATATAGATCTTTTGCATCAGGGAAGTCTGACTCCATATAGTTACCCTTGTCGCCAGAGAAAACACAATCGGTACTGATATGGATTAAACGAGCATTCACGAGAGCGCAAAGATCAGCAAGTCGGTGGGGCAGTAAAGTGTTGATCGGTATCGCCAAAAGGGGATTGTTTGCATCAGCGAGTTGCTTTACTAAACCAACACAATTTATTACTATTTGTGGGCGGACTTTTGTAAATACTCTAATCAGTGATTCATAGTTTTCTACATCTACTCCTGTAATAATATACTTGGAATTTACACCGTCAAAAAGATGAGATGCTTTGTCATTCCTTGAAGTACCAACTACATCATAACCAACATTGCTATTTAAGAAGGTTCGGAACATTGCGTTACCTAACATTCCAGTAGCACCTAAAACTAACACTTTCATATTTTAACTAAGTACTCATATAAAAACATCTATTATAGGTTTACCTGCCAAGATGGCTTTAGTAAAGAGTATTGGAGCCATGTCTGATCTGCTCCAAGAAATGTAAATAACCGTAGACACGCGATTGGTATTCTATATAAATGACTATAAGAATGAGCCATTAACTCGTTTGCTTTCTTGGTTGCTGCGTAGAGACTGATAGGGTGATCTACATTGTCATGAACTGAAAAAGGGGTTTTGGTATTTGCCCCATATACAGAACTAGAAGAAGCACATACTAGATGCCCTACTTTTGATTGACGACAGCCCTCCAATATATTCATAAATCCAACCAGATTACTGTCTACATATGCATATGGGTTTTTGAGAGAGTAGCGGACACCTAGGTGAGCTGCTAAGTTGACAACTACGTTAAAACTATGCTCATCAAATAGCTTGTCTATGCCGTGTTTATCTTCTAAATTTAGTTGATAAAAACTGAAATTCTGATATTTTTTTAGTTGTACTAGACGGTCATTTTTGAGATTTACATCATAGTAATCATTTAAATTATCTATTCCAATAACTTTGTATTTTTTGGACAACAAATACTGACTAAGGTGAAATCCAATAAAACCAGCTGCGCCAGTGATTAAAATATGATCTCCATCGTTCAAAATGTTGTCAATATTTTTACGATTGTTCATTAATTGCATACCTGAAATAAATTTTGTACATTAATCTATTGAATAAACAAGAAATAATTTTCTTGTTTATTCAATACTGTTGCCAATCTCTACTTAAAAAACAGTCTAAATTTGACGAGAAATTTCTTTCCTTTTATCAAAAGTTTAACTGCTAAGTTATTAGATATTTTTGATAGTCGATTTTGTGTATTTAATAGTTGATTTTGTGTATTTAATAGTTGATTTTGTGTGTTTAATAGTTGGTTTTGTGTGTTTAGCAAAACAGTCTTAGTTGCAATCAAGTCTAAAACTAACTGAGACATCTTCGATCTTACCGCCTGTCGGTACATATCGACAACGCGATCGCGTACAGAATCTCGACCAGCCAAGGTCGGTAACCACGCACGATTAGTTAATGCAATACTATCTGCTAGGGCATCATCATTCATGGCAAGAACTAGAGCGTCTGCAATAGCAGGCGGATCAAGGTTAGGAGCATAGATGGTATGGATTTTATCTTTAAAAAGAGGTAGTAGAGTGTCAATAGGTGACAGGATCGGTACAGTATGAGAAGCCATAGCTTCATACATTGAGTTTGGAATACCATCACTCAGTGAAGGCGCTAGAATAACTCTCGCTGAGCGATAAAGCTCCAGAAATTTTTCATGTGGTAGACGACTGTGGATCTGCACTCGTGAACCATAACTGCCTAGAAATGTATTGAACCAATACTCAACATCTGGAGTCGCTGCCGTAGCAACAAGATGAAATTCCCCAATATGTGGTAGAGCCAATCTTAGGGCTTCCACAACTGCCATACCATCGCTTTGGATAAAGTTATAGGCTTTTGGCCATATTATGAGGCGATCCTTACGAGAAGGGGGTGGCACGCCATCGAACATCGCAGGATCGACACCTCCTGCACCAGGGACAGGCCCTGTTACCGAAATTTTTTCAGATGAAAGCCCCATGTCCAGAGCCAATGAATAGTTTTGTTGATTGTCAGCAATAAAGTAATCACAGCGATTTAATATAGCTTTAATTTCCTGTTCGAGATGAGGGGTCTTTCTGTTAAGCGCAATGTCAGGACCGCCACGAGCCTGCACAATCCAGAATGGGTCCCACAAATCAAAACCAGTATTGGATAGGCTCAGAACTTTCAAAAAAAATGCGCTCGCAGGAAAAACACCTAATGTGTGTACAATATGAGGCTTGAATTCTTGCAGTACGCTTAAGGCATTCACCAATTGCATACATTTGATTGATCCCAGACCATGAATATAAACATCATCAAGAGCTAAATCTTCATTTTGTAAATGACTGGGCAATTTATCAAAATAGCTCCGATCCTTAGCCTCAACGATTGGGAAATCTGTAGTTGGAGCCTCCCACATGCTAACGTGCAGCCCTTGAATTTCAAACTCGCCTTTGTACGGCGCAAGTAAGTCTATCCAACTCTGTGCGTGAGAACTATGTAACTCTCCAACGAAAAGTATACGAATGGTTTCAGACATCAAGAACCTCCTGTGCCCATAATTCAGTCATCATTAGTAACCATGGTTGGGTCCAGTGGACTTGACCAGCAAGGAAGCCATCTACCACAGTTTGTACAGCAGTAGGCTCAAAAAAACCTCTTCGTACAATCGTTTCAACAGAAAGAATGTCTTTCATTGTTGGCATTAAAATGCCTCTTAACCAATGGTCAAATGGAAGAGTGAATCCTCTTTTAGTACGGTGTGCAAAACCATGTGGGAGTAGTGGTAATCCAATCTCAAGTAGCAAGCGTTTAACTCCAGATGCAGCATAGCTACCAGAAGGGGCAAGGAGATCGCCTGGAGCGATTTTAGCTGTCTCTGGAAGAGACAATGCAAAATCCAACAATTTTTCATCAAGTAACGGGACTCGAACTTCTAGACCATGAGACATTGCTGCTGTATCAATATCTGCCAACAACTGATTGCGTGTGTATCCCGATAAAAGCAGTCCCGTGACTCGTGAAAGCGTATCTGCATTGCGTAATGGATCGGGGCGCTGTGGGGGTGATGGAGTGTTTGGACATAGAGCCAATGCCGTGGGTGTATCGAAAATCTTGTATTGATTTGCAAACGTATTCACAAAAGTTTCGCCCCTAAAATTTCCCATTAAACGCTTAAGATAGGGTTGGCTAGAAAAATTTTGCATCATACTGAACCAAGGGTAGCCTGCGAAAAGTTCATCTCCTCCAGTACCAGAAATAGCTACAGTCAATTCTTGGCTAGCAGCCTTAGCGACAAACCATGAATTTACTCCATCTACAGTTGGATGATCCAGTCCTCTAGCAATAGCTCGCAGATTATCGGCAATTTCATTCTGTTGAATTATAACTCGATTGTGGACGACCCCCAGATGCTGGGCAACGATCGCAGCATCATCAGTTTCATCTTCGGAATCAGTCTTTAAGCCACTTTCAAAACCCACCGAAAATGTTCTTAAATCTCCATGCTCACGCGCCATGAGAGCAACCAATAACGAAGAATCAATTCCACCAGACAAAAAAGCCCCAAGCGGAACATCGGCGACCATTTGCCTACGAACAGCATCACCAAGAATCTTCTCGCCGTAATCTTTGATTACTGACCAATCTGCCCCTGCTAAATCGACTGCGCCGACTCGTAAAGGACGAAAGCAATTTAAAATCGGCGGTTTTCCACGTTGCAGCTTTAGTGTATACCCTGGCAAAAGCCACTTCACCCCAGATAAAATGCTGTCTGGCTGTGGTACTGAGCCTCTTTCTAGGAGCGATCGCAGTGCATTGCGATCGACATCTCGCTTTACTAGTCCCGAAGCTAGAAGTGCTTTCAGTTCGGATGCAAAAACAAAGCCATCGGGAGTTTCAGTATAAAGAAATGGTTTAATACCAAGGGGGTCGCGGGCGCAAAATAGTTTTTGTTCGCGACTGTCCCACAAAGCAAATGCGTACATTCCCTGTAAATGTTGGACGAAACTTTCACCGTAATGGAGATAAAGGTTCAACAAAACTTCAGCATCAGAATGCCCAAGAAACCTATATCCCTCTGATTCAAGTAGCTTTCGCTTTTCTTGAAAGTTATAGAGTTCTCCGTTATAAACGAGCGTTACTCCATGTCGAGTCATTGGTTGCGTCCCAGCCTCTGATGTGTCAATTACAGCAAGTCTTGTATGTCCAAGACCACAGCCATTCTCAATATGTATGGCATCTCCATCAGGACCACGGTGGCTTATCGCAGAAGCCATACGTTTCAGCGACGAACTTAATTGATCGCCAACAAATCTATTCGATATAATTCCTGAAATACCACACATTACTTATTCTTTTAAGCGTTTTACCTAACGCATCAAACATACTCTTGTTGTTGGGTCGCAAAATTGTTCGTTCATATTTACATTTTATTTCAAAGGCTTAGTAGCTCTTCCCTCAATGCCATTATAACCAAGATGAACATCGATATCTATTAACCCAGTCTTTTCAAAACAATCGCGAAACTGTTCCAATGTCTGAGGAATGTCATACATTGGCGATAAAAAATCGAAAATGTCAAGGACTGCAAATTCCTTATGTTTAGCAACATCCATTCCGACTAGTCGAGAACCGTAATCATCAATCATCAAGTTTTTCATAAACTCTAGCCCTGCATGTCCAAATTTCCCTGGTAGGGAGCGAGCAACATACGCAATAGGAAAGAGAATATTTACGTATTGGCGCACTAAAAAATGTAGCGTTTTGGGAGTTAAGTTAGGAATGATTTTACGAAATCTGTATTTTGCTCGAAGTATTCGATGCCCACTATCTCCTGTTGGATTGGGGGCAATATATGAATCAGCGGATATCTTACCACTTGGTTTGAGCATAGTAACTAGCTCTTGAAAAGCTTTCTGTGGATCAGGCGTATGTTGAAGCACTCCAAAACAGAAACATTTGTCGAATTTTTCGGCAGGGAATGGCATCGAAAATATGCTTGCTTGTAAAACAAGACTGTTTTCATTTAAACCGATTTTTTTGTGAGTAACTTCAACAGAACTAGACATGTCAAATGAAATTACAGTCGCTCCTCTTTCTAGAGGAAAGGATGTCAAAGAACCTGGACCACAGCCTGCTTCTAGTACAAGCTCTCCTGACAAATCCTCTTCCCACTTTGTCTCTTCAGCAAACCTTTTTCTATAAAGCGAATAACCAGAAATTAACTCATCTAATATGGTGGGATGCTTTTCCCATTCCAGAGTAAAGTTATAGGCATAACTATCGCCAGTAAATCGAGGAATAAAGCCCCGCACAGGATACTCATTTCCACGATTATTGACTAAGACACCTTCTTTGATGAAATGACCGTTGCTTTCCGTGACTGACTTAATAGTTAAAGGCTCTTTAGTCTCTGGGCAAACCAGATAATCAATAAAACGTTCGTGCATTTTGGGATTTCTTCTCAGTTAGCTATGATTTTAGGCATTAGAAGGTATTTGCAAATAAAATGTTAAATCGATTGAAACCTATTGTTGTGTATAAGTTTTAGCTAATATTTTATCAAAATACCAGTAGATACTTGAAACCTTTGGAAGTAAGGCTAATCAGTAGGTTAACAATTATCTTATAAATACCTTCTAGCATGAATTTGTTGGTTTAGTCTTAGTTTACTATTACACTGTTAGCATTAATGAGATTATCATCAGTGTTTGTGCTTAGCAATAAGGTTTGGCTCAATAGGTGTTTCGGGGAGGTGCTTTAGCTTAAATGGCTGAAATGCTTGATGTGCAATAGTTTTAGCCTCGGAGGTCTTTGATGTCTGAAACACCCAGTATTAAAAGCATTGAGCCGTTTATTATGTTTGACCTCCCCGAAACACCTATAGAGCCTAAGGTTTTTATAGTGAAAATTGCATCTTTTGCATTCTTCAGCAGTACTGTGGAGAGCATTACTTTCTAGATATAGGCTTCAGTTCTTCTTAACTGATACCCCTAAGCAACAAATTTTGAGTAAAGTTTGCAACCTAGTCTATTCAACACTGTTGTTTCTTTTAACCCTCCCATAGGTTTGACCCCGTTAGAGAGTCATGTTAATTAAGGAAATCCTCTACTAAAATCTTGGCATGATCCAGACTCTCGAATCTAAACCAACTTACATAATTACTCCTTTGCATCAGGAAGAGATCCTACAGTGAAAGACATACCATGTAAGCCAAAAATAAATTCATTCAAAGTGATTTTAGGATTTTCTTCCAACCATTCACGACATGCTCTCTGCTGACCAAATTCAGACAAATTACGATAGCAGCGCCAATCGTCGAAAAAGATAACAGTTCCAATAGAAAGGTAAGGAGTAATGAACTGAAGGATTGGTATAGTTGACTCGTAAAAGTCACAATCGATCCAGACAAAGGCTAATTTTTGTAATCCAATTTTCTGAGCACATTTGTGGGTAAGAGTTTGATCAAACCAACCTTTAGTTGTAATTAGCTTTTCTTCTGAAAGCTTCGGTGCAGATGTAAAAACATTACGGCGAAATTCATCCTCGGAAGCGGCAAACTGCCCCTTAAAGAATCCACTCGCAAAACCTTCATGCCATTTATCTAATCCCATAGGCTCTGGTAAGCCTTCAAATGAATCGAATGCCAAAAAACGCATTTGAGGAAAAAGAGTATGAAATAGATTGGCAGTATAACCAAATGTAGTACCTTTGTATACTCCAAATTCTGCGTAATCTCCAGGCAGTTCTGCGTTAACTAGATAATCAGCTATACAAAAAATGATATCCCAACGGTTAGTATAATAATCTAGTAGACGATGCTCAAGATTAGCTACACGAGGCTCAAGATTAGCTACACGAGGCTCAAGATGTTCGAGGCGCGAACGTAGTTGGCGGATTTCTTCGAGTAAATGTAAATTATTATCCTTCCATAAATAGCTTTTAATTTTTGCAAACAATTTAGACATAAAGTTATTAATAAAACAAAAAAACAATGATAGCTGCGGAAATTTTATAGATCATAAGACTTACGAATTGACAAAATCTCATCTTATGCATTGGGCTAATTTAGTATCAAAAAGTACTTTTTGGCTAAGCTATAAAAGCTTTTTCCCAAAAAAATCATTAACTACATGACCTTTAGAGATAGCCTCAAATGGCGTATTCTCGTTGACCCACATTTATGGCAATCTGATAATGCGTAAGTCCTAGATCATATCTTTGAGCTAACAAAAAACCAAGAATTAATTTAGTCCGATGTGTGAAGTAGAGATTGTAAATAGGCTATTGTTTTATCATATCTATTCCATCTCAGTTACTATGTGCAAAACCATCTCCCTATCCAATTAATCATTCGCTTTACCCAAATTCGGTAACGAGGAGGATTTGCTTGGATGTGTATGGGCACTTGGTCAATGACAGAGGGAAGAATATTACTCCAAGAATCTTTAATATATGAAGAAAATTCAACTGGTGCATAGAGACGCTGATAATTGGAAAGCGTATTTTTGTCGGTAAAAATACTATCAAATGGTAGACGGAACTCTGCCTCTTTATTTTTTCGTAAAACAGCGTAAATCATAATATCTCTGTCATCGTAAGCCTGATAATTTTCCAAACTAAATCGATAAAGCGTTGGAGAGTAATCAACTGTAAAAGCAATGTCAATGATATCATAGTCGTTTGCAGCTGCAAGATCTGCAATCATCCTTGGTTGGATTGTATAGTAACCATGATTGGCATTGCAGTTTGAAGGTAACTGATGTACGATTAAGCCACCAGTTTTACATGCTTGGTGGGCATTGCGAAATGCACTAGTAATATCAAAGCAATGCTCAAAGGTTCCCAAGTCTGTGACAAGATCAAATTTATCTACAAAACCATAGTTGGTAGACAAATTAGTATTGAGGTCGTAGGCTAATGCTCCTAGCTCAGAGGTAGCATCTATACATGTATAATCGCACAGCCCAAATAAATCATATAGTATCGGAGCAGAATCGATAGTATATAAGGAATGATTTATTCCACAACGTCTTGCATGGTCAGCTGTTGCTTTAGGGTCTGAACTAATAACTTGAGCCCCAAATTCCAAAACCTTGCCTCGGACGGGCAGTAATCCACGATTGAAAAGAGAAGATAGAAGGGTGACATACTCTAGATTAATACCCATAATTTTAATTTATTGTTTTTCCCTTTGGGAGAGAAGCTACTGTAAAGGACATTCCATGAAAACCAAAGGAAATAAACTCGTTTAATACAAGTCCAGGATTTCTCTCCAGCCTTTCACTACATGCTCGACGTTCACCTCGATCGACCAAATTACTATAGCAGCGCCAATCATCGAAAAGAATAACACTTCCTATAGAAAGATGGGGAGTAATGAATTGAAGGACAGGTACGGTAGATTCATAAAAATCGCAATCTATCCAAATGCAAGCCAAGTGTTGTAATCCAATCTTGGAAGTACGTTCTGGAATAAGTGCATTGTCAAACCAACCCTTAGTTATGACTAGGTTATCTAGGGGAAGTTGAGGTGCAGCAAGCTGAACATTTTGACAAAATTCTTCTTCTGTAGCTGTAAACTGCTCCTGAAAAAATCCACTTGAGAAGCTTTCCTGAGAGAGATCTAAGCCTTTTGGTTCTGGTAAGCCCTCAAAAGAATCAAAAGCCAAAAAACGCATCTGAGGAAAAAGCTGGTAAAAAAGGTTGGTAGCGTAGCCAAAAGTAGTACCTTTATACACACCAAATTCTGCATAATCACCAAGAAGTTCAGCATTAACCAAATAATCGGCTACACAATCAAGCACATCCCATCTATTGCGATAATAATTAATCAGGCGATTCTCTAGAAAATCGACGCGCGATCGTAATATTTGAAGCTCTTTGTGTAGTCTATCGTGCTTTGCATTAGTATCTTTTAGCAGATGATTTTTTATACGGTCAAATAATTGTGACATAAAATTCACTATACTCAGGAAAATAATTTATAAAATTCGCTGCACTGTGTATTCTGGTTTAAAAAGACCGACAATCAATTCAGTCCGATCGCATTGCAATATCGCAGCATTTTCATTAACCACTATAGGTACATAGGAGTCTTTGTTCCCAATAGAAACTTCGGGTGTAAAGAAATAATCCCCAGGCACTAAATTTGGTAAAGTTCCTTCAAGCCGAAAAGTTGCAAATCTATCTTTGGAAATATCAAAATTTAGCTTCCCAGAGCCAATCAGAACACTGGAAAAATCACATAATGGCATTCCATTTCCCGTATCAATTCGCATCCCTATAGCAAGTTCGGGATCAACGTTCTCTTTCTCGGCTAAAGCACATAAAAGAGATGGCTCAAAGCGATAATCGCATTCGATAATAATCTTCTGTCCCTTGATAAAACGATTAGTCGGTAATAGTCCAAAAAACCGCATTGCTTCAAGCGTAGCTCCACCTCTTCCCCACCGATTTATAACCTTCGACAGATCGACATGAAAAATATTCTCGCTAGTATCTGTTTCACATAATGGAGACGAATCAGTTAAATGCCCGCCCATTTCGCTTTTACCAACATTTGACATCCCCTGTTCATTTGTCGATGGATAAAGAATATGCATATACTCAGCTACCACATCTTCTGGATTGCCATTTGCGATTAACTTACCTTTGTGCAAGAGCAGCAGCCGCGAACAATTAGCTTTAGCTCCAAAAATATCATGGGTTACAAGAATAACTGTTGTACCTTTTTGCTTAAGAGCATTCAGGTGGTCATAACATTTTTTTTGAAAGCGTGCATCACCCACGGCTAATGCTTCGTCAACAATCAAAATGTCAGGCTCAGAGAGAATTGCCGACGCAAATGCTACGCGAAGAAACATTCCACTTGAGTAGACTTTCATTGGTTGGTCGAAAAAATCTCCAACTTCAGCAAATGCCTCGATCTCAACAATCTTTTTCTGGATTTCGCGCTCAGCCAAGTTATAGATTTGCATCTGAAAAGTTGCATTCTCACGCCCAGTTAACTCTTGGTTAAAACCTGCTCCAAGTTCGAGAAGACAGGCTAATCTGCCTTTTACATTTACTTTACCTGATGTGGGTGTTAAGACCCCAGCCAAAACTTGCAGTAAAGTTGACTTCCCAGCCCCGTTGACACCCAATATGCCAAGATGTTCACCTTCCTGAATTTCAAAATTTATATCTTGAAGTGCAAAAAAAGGAGTATGAAAATCGCGCCATGGCATCAATACTTCCTTTAACCTATCTGAAGGCTTAGCATAGAGCCGATAGCACTTTGTAAGTTGACTAACGGAAATTATAGGAGAAGACATAGGCTATAACACATCAGCAAAGTGAGGGCGAACACGCTGGAAAAAGATTATACCCAAGAACAATAATACTAGAGTAACAATCCAAAATACTAAAGTTTCTATTGGGCGCTGCCAAAAAGGTATAGCATCGAACAGGCTGTCACGGTATCCAGTAACAATATAAGCAAAGGGACTATAGAGAAGAAAACTGAATTTTGAGTTGGCAATTAAATCGTTTCTCCAAAATATAGGTGTAGCCCAAAACAAGGATTGGAGAATAACTGCGACAACACTACCAACGTCTCTGGTAAATACCTGAGCAGATGCGGTGAGATAATTGATGCCTAGAGTAAGAATTGCTGCACATAGAAAGTAATATGGCAATTGCAACCAATAGACAAAGGAGCCAGTACCTTGCAATGCCATTACTAGCATAAAAAGAAACATTAAGAAAAGATGAACTGGCATGGCGGAGACAACCTTTACCATTACCAGTAAACTCAATGGAAACCGAATTTTTGTAACCAAATGGGGGTTTTCTGTGATCGAATTGATTCCTGTAGAGAGTATTTCTAGTACAAATGACCAAACTAACATCCCAGAAATTAGCCAGCTAACATAGGATGCATTCCCAACAGATCCTCCCGCTTTTAACCCGTAAATCATCACAAAGTATATTAGAGCAGTATTGATCAAAGGAGAAATAATTGCCCATACACTTCCGAGTAAAGTACCGAGGTAACGCTTTCTAATGTCCATTCTCGACATTTGGATTAGAAGTAAAACATTAGATTCCATGGTTGACTAAATTAAATTGAAATTAAATTGGTTTTTTGTTATGAAGTTGCGATTTGTATTATGCAAACGAATATACTGACCCACTAAGTGTACAGCCTGTTGCGACTGATTGGATTACAAGATTTTTTTTTCAAGTCTTGTAATCCAGTCAGTCCATATCTTGAAAGATTTCATCATAAAAGTTCCATACACGTTCAGAAAAGTCTCGCTGATTGGCGCGCTTTTTAATTGTTAGCCAATTAACTTCTGCTGCGTTGTCTACTAGATAATCATCAGATAATGCTGATCTCAAGCGATCGGCAATGACAGCAACATTGTCGGGTGGAATGAGATAACCGCCCACGTTGTCATCAAACCATTCATTACAACATGAGGTGTTAGTTTGGATAGGGAAAGCTCCCATAGCCATTGCTTCAAGCGCTGATGTACTAATGGCATCAGATACACTAACACCAAGATAAACCCGTGATCGGGCAAACATTCTTAGCATTTGATCATGTGGTGCATAAGGCAGAATCGTTATATTTTTGATCGCTGTGTAGTTCATTATTTCGTCGGCGCGGGCGATCGCTTCTGAGGAAGGTGAAAATATAACCACATGAAAATTTTTTGCCAAGTCACTACAACGCTCTAAAGCGTCCAATGCTGTTAATACACGTCCAGCAAAGTGCTGATAGCCTTTTATCATGATTAACTTGCGACGTGAAGGAGGTGTCATTTCTCGCAATGGATGTATTTCGGCAAGGTCAAAACCACCAGTATTTGGCATCACGGGCATCACTTTGGAGGTCATGCCAAGCTCCTTTGCTAGAGTTACATCACGCTCACACTCACATGAGTAGTAATCAATGTTACGCAGTAATTCCACTATTTGTAAACGATGGTCATCGAACTGGCGATAATAGTAAATATCGCTTCCCCAGTTTGTAGCTAGCCAAGGTGGGAAATCTGATTGACAATATTTTTTAGCCTCCAATACGTTATACCCACAATGCTGAAATTCCATAGAATGAATCAGATCTGGTTTTAATTTGCGTATCAAATCAGCCAAAACTTTTGGACTATGAAGCAACGGAACTGGTGTTTGAGATTCACCAATTGTCAAGGAAATCTTGTTAAGTGCTGCATTGATTTTGGATAAAACTGGTATCGGATAAATTGACTTGTAACGAATCCCATTTTTATTTTTATTTGTCTTAAAACTTAAAGGATTAGACAAAAATTTCAATATGTCCTTCTTTTTTATCTGTATAAGTGGGTTGTGAACTGTGACAGATCTCAGCATTGGAAGGACAGGATAATGGTTGACTGGAAACAGATGAAGTTCCCATTCTTGATCTGCGATACTGTTAATCCACCTACAAGCGTGAGGACTATTTTGCATTGCGACAAATAAAATCTTTTTAGTCATATATTTTTACTGGAAATCAACCCGTTACAGACCTTTGAGTTTAATTGTGGTACAAGGAATTTTACCTTGGTGTAAAGCACTACAAGGTACTACTATATCAAGTTAGATAATTTCTTAGATATGGATTGAAGACTAAACAAGTCTTTAAAATCTGGGTTATGCCATGGATCTTGACAACCATTTAATACATAATCAATCGAACTCTCTAAGATCTTTTCAATACTTTGAATGTCATGAGGACTAGCAGTCCAGCAACCCAGACCATCTAAAATCTCCCGTGACCCTCCAGTATTAGCAATCCCCACTATTGGCGTGTTCGCTCCCATATAGTCTGCTAATTTACTCGGAACAAAAAGGTTTAAATCGGTATCTGCTTCTATGAGTAACAATATATCTGCATCATACATTAACTCTAAAGATTTAAGATAATCAACAGGCGGAAGGTAACGCACTAATCCTTGAGGTAAAGACTGTGATGTTTTACTTTCCAAAATAGCTGGTTCGACTTTTCCGATTAACTCAATGACGAATGCCTCTTGTAAATCAATCCGATGCACAAGAAGTTGCAATACTGCTTGAAATAATGATTCTGGGCTACGGCGACCAAAAAGAGTGCCAACAAAACGAAGTGTAACAAGAGTATTATTAGCTTTTGGTCGTTTTGGGTAAAGTTCTACATCAAAAAAATGAGGGATTAAAGAAGCTTTACTGCGATCAAAGTATTTATGTCTATTTAGAATCACTTCAAGCGTAAATTTAGAGCTGTGAGTAATTAAATCCACTACTGCAAGCATTTTAGGCTCATACCACTCATTCCAAAGTATTCTAAACCAGTCTTTTTCTAAAGGATTGCCAGCCCAAGGATCACAGAAATGAGCAATCCATCTAATTTTTGGTCTATTCTTTTTCACTCGCAACATCACCTTATTGATGGAATGAAACGGAGAAAAAGTGATTACAGCTTCATAATCTTCAAGATTTAACGACATAATATTGTTGTAAGCAGAATTTTCCAATATTGTCATAATATCTGCTGTAAACCAGTTTAAATCTCTGTTACGCCATTTACGATTACTGGGTGAAATATAATGTATGTTGTCACTATATGTTTTTACATATGGTACTAGGCTATTATCTGATGGGATAAAAGGCAAGAAATTTTCAGCAGCAAGCACATCGACAGCAAAATTCTGGAACTTAAGTGCTGCTACCATACGGGCGACAACTGGGGTCATTTGCACCTGCATTGGTGGAAAAGCATAGCTAAAAACTAGTATGCGCTTAGCTTTCGCTCCAGAAAAATTTTGATTTAACTGCATTGTTATTTAGTTTAACCTCCATAGACCTAGACATTTATCGGTAAATAGATCATCGCCTTCGGTACAGCCTTCATTGATATATCGATCTGGTTTTGGTAGGTTGTAGGGATATTTTTCCAGATTCAGTGGTCTCCAAATATTACCCTCATAAAGATCGATATTATTGTCTCTTGCGGTAAATGTTGTTGTGAGCAACCATTTTGCGCCACTTTTACGGAATTGTTCAATAGCAGTTAATCCGTCCGCAAAGCTTAGATGCACTAGACAGTCTCGACAAAGAATCAAATCGGCTTTTGGTATTGTTCCAGTGATGATATTTATATATTCAAATTTACATTTTTCATTGCCGTAGACTTTGTTATTCTGCTCGATCAGCATTGGGACAATATCACCGCCAGTGTAGTGGAAATTTGTGATATCGACATGATTCATCCAAGTCCAGTCTCCGCAAGGAACATCAAGGATATGCTTGATGTCTAGATCGTTTAACAACTTGGGAATTTCTTCACGGATGATCCGAGTTTGGAATAGACCAGAGCCTCCACCAGAAAGTGATTCGGTTCCTTCAAATCCATTATTTTTGTAGATGTCCTCAAAATTTAAGGAGGCTGTTTTTATTTGCGCTTCTTGAGGTTGAGTATTTTGCTGTGTTGAGATTAGAACCTGTTGAATGCGATCGCGCCAACCTCTCAAGGCTATCCAAGCCTTGGGGGATAATATTCTCCGAGCCATAATTTTGAGAGGATTTTGTGTGTATAAAGGGACAGCAAGATGATTTGTGGGTTTGTTTTTCTGTTGGCAAGCAATGGGGTAATCATGTACGGTAAGTTGATGGATTGCTTGCCATAATATTTCTGGTTCGGCTCTTTGCGCTTCACAATGAATTAACTGTTTGGCAACGATTAGCACTGCATTGGCGAAGTTGCGATCGCGCATTTGTTGACCTAGAGCTAGAAATGATTCAACACTTTCACGCCATGTAAAGTGAGCAGACATATATTGTGGTGAGAGTAAAGGGATGTGTTCTTCAAAAAAACGCTCAATCTCTTCAATATGTCCAAGCACTAAGCTCCCTTGTTCTGGATGTGAACGAGCTTTCAATAGTACGTCTGGTATTTCAACAAAAGGATACTTCAATCCAATTTTCACTAATAAGTCGTAGTCTTGTGTGGTTGGTAAATCTTCACGAAATTTGCCGTTCTCAATATATAAAGATTTAGGAGCTAAAATAGTACAGCAATGTAACCACTGACTGAGGATGAGGTGGTATGCAGCTTGATGTGGTGGAAAGCTATAGGGTTTGGGTGAACCATGGAGATATTTGCCCTCAGGGCTAATAACATCATAGTCGCAAAATACGACAGCGTTACGCTCAGGAAAAGAAAGTAATTTCTCCATCTCTTTCGCTACTTTCTCAGGAAGGTAAATGTCATCATGAGAAAGCCAACAGAAATATTCCCCTTTGGATTTTTCTAAAGCCAGATTTAAAGCCGAAGCTACTCCTCCATTAGGCTTAGAAAAATATCGGATGCGATCGCCATAAGATCGGCCAATTTCTTCGGTTGCCCCCCCATCCCTAGAGCCATCATTAACGACCAATACCTCAACATTTGGGTATGTTTGTGCCAAAACGCTGTCAATAGCTTCACGCATATAATTTGCGCCATTGTAGACGGGAATAGCAACAGATACTAAGTTTGATATGTCTTTCACTGTTTGTTTAGTTTGAGTCTCTTGAATTAAAGTAAAAAATTAGGTCCGCCTATCGAGGCTTATTAGTTCTCGTAAGCACATATAGATAATAAACGTTTGGTACGTATTCTATTTTCTCAACGATCAAGCCAGAAGGTGGAGCCTTATCTAAGTCATAATAGCTTCGATGAGTTACTGGATTCATCTTATGCGTTATTTTATCGTAAACAATGTAGTCCACATTCTTACGAAGTGCCCAATCAAATATATCTTCGCCTTTTTCGATTCTATATTCTTCTCCAACAGATCCTTGTGGATTATAAGGAATAAATGACTTAAGAATGTGACTGGGTAAAAATTCGCTAGAATATGCCAAAAGAAAAACACGTACATCAGATCTGTAATCAGATGAAAGTCTCTTAGCACGATCCAAAAGAGGGTTTGCCCCATTCACTCCCTGCAAAGCCGAAACAAACGGCAGTGTTACAGCTCGATACGCAGCGTATGCATAATCGATATGAAATGTTAGGATCACGAGAGACGCGCCCAGAGTTGCAACTGCCCACATTCGTTTTTTTGTAAGCCATTGCTCATAGCCAAATACCAGTATCAAACAGGGCAGCAATAAAGCTGGCATAAAATATCTAGGAGCGATAACCGACGGTCTCAATATGCTCCAAGCTAGTATTGCAGCGATTCCACCCAAACTTAGATATAGAGCTTTTCGACCAGTTTCAGATTGCCACGGGCGCATCCAGAGACTAGGAATTAACATCAACCAAATAGCTGACACTCCACCATGCTGCATTGGATAAAGACCAAAGGTTAATGCTAACGGATAAGTTGTGAGAATCCAACTGGTGTTGTCTGGATTAAACCAAACTTGTTCTAGAGGAAACTTTGGTGTACTTGGCAAAAAGCTAAATACGGGTGCTAAAGGATCTCCAAACAAGAAATAGTTCTTTGCCCACCATCCTAAAGCAAACGCACAGCAAGATGCAAAACAGACATTTGTAACAATGTGAAAAATAAGCTTTGGATGTTTGCGCCATAGCAACAATAGGGGGATACCCAGACAAAATGGAAAAATGAGTACATAAGAAAATTTAGCCATGATTGCGCAAGCAGCCATAAAACCAAACAACCACAATAATTTTTTATCCAATGCTTTGGAGAGCAAGCCTGGTATCCATAAAATTGCTGTCAATGCATACATTAGACCAACTAGATCGGTTTTGCCATCCCAAGCAACTAAAGTGATTGCAGTACTAGTAGCACCCAACACCACAAAAATCCAAGCAGCATCCACGACGATCCCAATGCCTCTTGCCATCAGCCAAAGCAATGAGAGAACTGCTACAAATACTGGCCATATCGATAACTTAGCAGCAACAAGACCAATTGTGTCGCCGCCAAGTGAATACATAGCAGCGTAAGGCATTTCTGCGATCGCTGGAAGAACAGCAAAATTTTCATAGCTTGAGAGAAGCGTATATTTACCCGTAGCTGCAATTAGTTTAGGTTGAGCCATGTAGTAGGCTAGAGCATCCGTGCCAGGGAATGAAAAGGCAAGCAGAGCAGTCAGAATTACCAATACTCCCAATCCAAAGATCAGAATCTGAGTCAGGCGACTTTTGGGGATTGGGTTGTTGTCTCGCCAATTCAGCTTAGGGAAGCCATTAATTCTCCAGTTTGCCAAAATAACTGAACTTAGAATTGGCAACAGGATATACCATCGCAACATGCCAGCAACTGCAACTAATTGAATAACAATCCCTAAGCTTGCGTGTCCCAGTACATACGAAGGTACAAGACCATTTTGCTTAGGGAATTTTTTTAATAATAAATAGCCAGTACTCCAAGCAGCAAAAACATAAAGTGCCGCCAAGAAGATACTAGGTATCAAAATCGAACAAAACTTGAAGAATTCACCAGACATTAAAACTAAGCCAAATGGAAGGTTAAAAGATGTAATCACGATAAAAGATAGACCTCACAAACGATTTTAACCATTCTGGTGGAATAAACCAATTATCTAACGTTAGGAATGGTAACGATCCCCACGTAAAGCCCAATAGTAAAACCAACCATATACAGTAACTAATAAATGGTAGTAAACGAAAAAAACGTTTAGTATTTCTCAAAAAGTTAGACATTTTACTTCTATTTAATAGTATCTTCAATAACTGGAATTTTTGTTTCATTGTCAAGTTCATGAGTTTTTGAAGATGTTCTAAATTTTAGTGGAAGTCCACTGTAGACCAGACAAAAGCTGCCAATCAATGCTGTACCTCCAAGTAGTACTATATGCAGCATAAAAGCAAATGGTAAGACTGTTGCCCCCCGATGCCCCAAAAATTGCAAGCCAGTCACCATGGCTAGCTCAAATGTACCAATTTGTCCAGGTAGAGCAGGGATAAGGCTGGAAAACAATGAAAAAAGCATTAATATAGCAGCATCAAAACCTACTAGAGGCAGACTGAAAGCATTCGCTACAAACAAGACTATACCGATCTCCAAAATCCAGATTCCCACTGTGGAAGCAAAGAAAACGATCATGACAATGGGCTTATGAAAGTTTTGAATGCCAAGAATAAACTCAGTGGTATAAACCTGCAAACGATTTGCTAGGTTTGGTATGCGTGATGCTAATGGGCGGAGTAGTCGCCACACAGTTCTTTCTCCCGCAATTCCCAGAGCAATTAGGATGATGATGCTCATTACGGTCACCACCGCCAAAACAGTCGCTCCTTGGCGCAGCCAGTCTGGTAAGGGGCTGGTAATTGTTGCCAAGGATAGAACTAGAATAATCGCGGCCATGTCTAGTACACGTTCAATGAATACTGTTGCCAAAATATGACTACGAGACAAAGTGACTTGACTGCTCAGGGTATAAATACGAACTAAATCTCCTGCACGTGCTGGTAAAACATTGTTTGCTAAATATCCGATCATTAGCGCCGAAAAGACTGACCAATAACTCGTTGTCTTTGGGCTTGCGCCAAGAAGCGATCGCCAACGAACTGCACGCAATAGCATATTGCTTAGAACAAGCGGCAGACAGGCAATCAGAATTAATGGATCTGCATTGCGAACCTCTTGCCACATTTTCACAACATGTTGATCGGAGAGGAGCCAAACTAAAACTGCAATACCTAACAGGCTACCAGCTAGATATTTCCACGGCAGTCTGCGTCTTGATCCTGCATTTTTGACTATATACTCTGTTTTGCTCATCTTTAATATTTTTAATTTCGCAATAAACGCGCAGGGTTACCAACCATCGTTGAGCCTGTCGGCGCATCTCCGATCAAAACTGCTCCCATGCCTAGTAGCACTTCATCGCCTAAATGAGTATACTCACGAATGCATGAGCCGCCACCAAGATAACATGAGCGACCGATAGAGACAGAACCAGAAACAGTAACGCTAGCCGCAAAAGTTGAGTAATTATGGACATGCGTATCGTGTCCGAGAACGCAGTTAGGTAACATCATGACGTGATCACCTATATGTACGTTAGAACAGATTGTGCAATTAGCAAGCACGACGCTGCCGCACCCAATGGTAGCAGATGACGAAATAACTGCTGTTGGATGAATTATTGTCGCAAAACGGGTGCGATCAAGCCCAAGTCGTTCAATCATTGCTTGTTTACTGCGGTAACTGCGAGGGCTGCCAATGCCATTTACAAAAAGAGCGTGGGGTATTTCTTTTGCGATCGCAAGTGTCCCGAGAACAGGAAAGCCACAAATTTCAATCCCCTGTCGTGAGGGGTCGTCGTCGAGGAAACCCAGAATCTCGTATGTTTGTGAACTTTCTTGTTTGTTTGAAGCCAATACTGCATCAATAATATCAAGGCAGTTTCCGATAGCACCAAGAATGATGAGCGGTGAATTCATGACTAAAATGTATTTTCAAAGAAACTATGCTTACCGAATATTTTCACATTTACTGCATTGAGATTATTATTGCTGATCGAGTAATTTACTTTTAAAAGAATATTCATCGCTGACTACAGAAGAATAAACTTCTAAAGTCTGTGCAGCAACTTTTGACCAAGTGAATTTCTCAGCGGCTAAAGATTTTGCCATAAGTCCTATTGATTTGGTCTTGTCTGAATGATCGAGAAGATCCATAATAATATTTGCAAGCTGGTTAGATTCTCCTGTTCTCAAAATGACAATATTATGTCCACTAACAAGTACACCTTTACCAAAAGTATCAGCATTTGACATCGTCAGAACTGGTTTGCCAAAGAGCATAGCTTCCATACAAGCAACACCAGGAGAATTTTTTCCCTGATCAGCCTGATCCAACCACATTGACTCTAATTCTGCCAATGCATGATACACGGGGACATGAGCGTATGGCTGTTTACCCGCAAAAACTACATTATCCTCAAGAGCAAGTTGTTTAACCAAATTGACTGGTCTTTGATCAGCTACATCTCCCACAATTAGAAGCAGTATTTCAGGGAATTTCCTCCTTATTTCATCCATTGCACGAATTAGATCTAAGCGATTGCGTAAGGCGTGAACATGTCCGAGTGAGAGTATTATGCGTCTTCCGTTAAGGCTGAAGCGCGTCACGATCTCTTTCTCAACTTCGACCCCTGGATGATCAGGTAAGCTAATACCGTAGGGAATGATGCCTCCATCGTTACGGTCAAATGCTTCACGCAAATAATCTTTGATATTCTCATCTGGGCAAATCACGGCGTTAACTCGTTTAACAACTATATGTCGCAAAAAAAAGCGATCGGCAGGATATAGGAAAAAGTTAAATGCACTAATACTATGCTTGATTACCGTATGGATAGTTAAAACGGCTGGTATATTCAACCGATGCTTCATCACTACACCACTGAAAGCCATGTCGAACATATGGTTGTGTATATGTAAGATGTCAATGTCATGACTCTTTAGGATCGACTCAATACGGCGTAAGTTTGCTGGCCAAAAAGTCCAACTTAGCCAAGGGAAGTTAAGTGCAATTGACATTTTTGGCAACCGAAGTGTCGGAATACGGTAAACCTCAAAACCATCTATAACTTCATGTTTAGGCGAGCTAGGATCTAAATGTGGGGTGATTATGACTATTTCATGTCCTAGTTCTGACAAAGCCTTTGCAAGCCCTTGCGTTTGTGTAGCTGATCCAGTTGCAACTGGATGAAAAAGATTGGTCAGCATGGCAATACGCAATCGTTTGTTATTCATGAAACTTCCCGCTTGAGAATCTCTTTAAGTCCATAAATGCTGATGAGAGTAATGATTGAGATTGGATACAAAAAATTTTCCTGCGTTAACAATCCTGAGTTATGACTTGAACATGGAAGGCATGACGGGAAGTTTGTTCTCATTAGAAGCGATCCATTCTATAGTCCTGCGTAGTCCTTCTTCAAGATCAATTTTTGATTCAAAGCCGATTAAGTCACGGGCTTTTCCGATTTTCGGTATCCTGAGTTCTATGTCTGCTGACAATGCATCCCTAAATAAGATTTTTGAGCTAGCTCCAACAACGCGGCAAATTGTTTCGGCTAGTCCAAAAACAGTTGTGACAGCGCGAGCATTCCCAATATTGAAGGATTCACCGATCGCATCTGGGTGAGTCAATGCACACATAACACCTTCCACCATATCGTCAACATAGCACCAAGCACGGATTTGGCTGCCATCACCAAAAATAAGCAGGTCTTCATTTTTTAAGGCTTTACGGATAAATATCGACATAGCGCCTTCGCCTGTTTGCCCTGGACCATAAATGTTGAACGGGCGGACTGTGACTGTCGGCAAACTGTACTGCTTGTGGTAGGCATATGCTAGATGCTCACCAGCCAGTTTGCTGACAGCATATGTCCAGCGAGCTTCACCTACAGCACCCGTTACTGTTTGCATCCCTTCATCCACCTTAAAAGCATGTGAGCCAAAAACTTCCGAGGTGGAAAATTCTAGGAAGCGCTCAACACCTCCTATTTGTTGAGCCGCCTCCAATGCGTTAGCAGTACCAATCATATTCACCCGCATTGTGCTAACTGGGCTACGAACTGTAGAGTCTATTCCAGCGATCGCTGCTGCATGTACCACAATCTGGGTTCCCTTCATGGCAGACTTTAATTTATCAAAATCTAATACATCACCTTCAATTTGAGTAATGTTAGGGTGATGTGCATAGGCACTGTCCTTAAGTGTATTTCGGGTGTAGTTGTCGTAAACAATAATTTTGTTAGAGTCAGCAAGCCGAGAAATTAGCATACTGGCAATAAAGCCAGCACCGCCAGAAATAAAAATCTTTTTGTCAGTTATAGAATTCATCTTGAAATTTTAGTTGCCTTCAGGTAAAACCATCTTAATACTTAATTCAGCCCATCTATTTAACATAATTAACATAAGGAAGAGAATATTCCTCTTGCAAATTCTCATGACTAAGCCTCGATGTCTTTTAAGCTTTTCACTACATATTCGTAATCCTCTAAGGTCATTAGGTTATGCATCGGGATTGCCATCGTATTATTATTACAGTCGCGTGCACCCACATAATCATCGGGTTTTAGACCAAAACGGTCACGGTAATAGCCGAGCATATGGACAGCGTGAGTGCCAGGTCTTGTGGCAATCCCTTGCGCTTGCAAACGATCCATAATTTGATTGCGAGGTATCGGCGCTTTATCAGGATCAACATAAGTGACAAAGGCTTGCCAAGCGTGGGTGGTATCATGGTGTGGGAAGTGCGGCATCCGCAACCAAGGTATATCAGCTAAATTTTCACGATAGAATTTTGCCCATAACCCTCTCTCAGCAATAAATCGATCTAATTTACTTAACTGAACTAAGCCGACTGCACCTTGAATGTCTGTCATGCGGTAATTGAAGCCGAGGAGATTAAAATCTGGCAGCAGATAAGGGTGTGAACCTTGAAGGCGCTGCTCTTCTGAGATGCTAGCTCCATGGTTACGCAGGATATTTATCTTCTCAGCCAAAGCGTCATTATTGGTCGTGACCATACCACCTTCTCCTGTCGTAATAGACTTACGTGGATGAAACGAAAAAGATCCAGCATCAGCTAGCCCGCCAGCAGGAATCCCATTTAAGCTTGCGCCTGCGGCACAAGCGCAGTCTTCAAATAGAAGTACTCTAGATGGCAATATAGAACGGATAGAAAGTATGTCAACACATAATCCAAACAGGTGTACAGCGATTACAGCTTTCGTCTTAGATGTGATTCTCTTGGAGAGATCTTCAAGTGAAATATTATTAGTAGCAGGGTTGACATCCGCAAATACTGGGGTTGCGCCACAGTAAAGTACGGCATTTGCTGTAGCTACCCAAGTGAATGCAGGAACAATCACTTCATCCCCCGCACCAATACCAGAGGCTGCTAGCATCAAATGTATCGCTGTTGTACAACTAGTGGTAGCTATAGCATGTTTCACTCTGTGTCGCTCGGCAAATGCTTTCTCGAAAGCTGCTACTTTCGGTCCTTGAGTGAGCCAGCCAGTGTTTAATGGATCTCGAATAGCTTGCCACTCTTCATCTCCCGTGCTGGGCAAGGAGATTGCTATTTGCCGATTTTCTGTCATGTTAAAGAGATATTTAGAGCTACAGCCATGTTTATGTATTCCAATATAGTTCTAATCCTGTACTTTTAGATGATCGAAATTTTTGGACTATTGAACAAGACATCCTTTGAGAGAGGATACGATTCTTTGGATGTTCTCTTCGTTTAGCTCAGCCCAAATCGGTAAGCTCAAAACCTGTGTCCCAAGCTTATCGCTAACTTCATTAGATGGATATTTACCAGCATAGATAGGCAAACGATCTTGAGGAATCGGGTAATAGATCATGGTGCTGATACCTTGGGCGGCAAGATCACTTGCGACTCGATCGCGATCGCCTTTAACAATCCGAATTGTATATTGGTGAAAAACGTGACCAGAGGTAATTTCAGGGGCGATAACTTCAGGCATATCTGCTAGCAACTGGGTATATAAGCTTGCCACACGGCGACGACCTGCGTTCCATTCATCAATATGGGGCAACTTCACCCGCAGGATGGCAGCTTGCAAAGTATCCAAACGTGAGTTATAGCCAATTATTTCGTTGTGATATTTTTTCTTAGCACCATGAACACGCAGCATTCGCGATAGATCTGCGATCGCATCGTCATTAGTCGCAATTAAACCGCCATCGCCGTAAGCCCCAAGATTTTTAGAAGGGAAGAAAGAATAAGCGCCAACATCGCCAATTGTGCCTGTCATTTTACCCGCGATCGCAGAGCGCACGGTGTCACTACAAGCACTATCACAACCTGAGCAAGCACCTGCATAACGAGCGCCAAAGGATTGAGCGCAGTCTTCGATTACCTTCAGTCCATTTGCTTGAGCAATCTCCATAATCTGCGTCATGGCGGCAGGATTGCCATAGAGATGCACAGGCATAATTGCCTTAGTCCGCGATGTAATTTTGTCCTTGATTTTTGCAGGATCAATATTAAAAGTTTTGGGATCAATATCGACAAAGATAGGTGTAGCAGCGACACTACTAATTGATTCGGCTGTAGCAAAAAAGGAAAATGGCGTGGTAATCACTTCGTCACCAGCACCAATACCTAGCGATCGCAAGCCAATTACCAGCGCATCTGTCCCAGAGTTAACTGCGATCGCATGTTTCACACCCAAATAACTAGCGACTTCTTGCTCGAACTGTTTAACATCAGGGCCCATGATAAACTGCCCTGACTCCAACACGCGATCGATCGCCGTATAAATTTCAGGTTTAAGGCTTTGGTATTGGGGATAGAGATCGAGAATTGGGATCTTTGGAATGCTCATACTAACTTTTTGATTTCTTTATAAGTACCTCGGCATAATTAAAAACCCAGAGCTAAAACCTGTACCGCCCGCTTAGCGGGCGGTACAGGTTTTCGAGTTTTATATTTAATTGCGCCTAGTTACTTAAATCTACCTGATAATGATCACAGGAATCTTTTTCTAATCGAACGACAAATAATATTCGGACTGATTAATTGCCCATTTATCTCAATCCACTTGATCCGCAATTTACCTTCGCCTGTTGCCACCTCAACAAAATTATGACCTATAAGAGTAATTTGCCCTGGTATAGCCAAGAAATTTTCCTCTGCCGCCAATTCAGCATCCCAAATGATCAGTTTTTGAGATTCAAATTCACAGAATGCACCTGCATAAGGTTTATTACAAGCATTAATGAGACGCAAAATTTCAACATTACTTTTGCTCCAGTTAATGCGCCCATCCTCTGGCTTTCGAGGATAGCAGCGCAATGCATCTTTAGGGGCTTGGGATTGCTTTTCTAAAAAATAACTAGCGTTCTGTTCAAGATGTTTCAGCGCATCTAAGAATAAGTTGGGAATCTGTTTACTCGCCCATGCGTAGATCTCTGTGACTTTTGTGTCAAGAGTCACGGGGTAATAATCACGAGCAATAATGTCACCACTATCAAGTTCTTCGCCAATCATTTTGTGGATACACAAACCAATCCGTTTTTCTCCATTTAAGATTGCCCATGCTTGGCAAGCATTACCACGATAACGAGGTAAATCACCTGTATGTGCATTTAGGATACCTAGGGGAAAGAGGTTTATGATCGACTGCGGAATGATGCTGATGTAGTTCACACTAACGCCAATATCGATAGATGTGAAGCTTTTAATAATATCAACCGCATCCAAAATTCTAGGAGTGCAGATAAAAGGTATGTTCCAGTCTTTTGCAAGAGACTGAAAATCTGATACATGCTTCGTGTACTCTGGTGCATCTTTTGCAGTAATAATCAGTCCAATTTCGTGTCCTTGTGACTTTAAATATAATGCGGTTTCATAAAGAATTTCAGTTCGTCCAATAATTGCTATACGCATTAAATTGATTTTAGTAAGGTTTTTAAGGCTGTCATAGTTCCTTCACCTCCATAGCGGTGCTTAACTAATTCTTTTGGATTGTCATGGATTTTTCTGGTAGATTCATAGCGAGTAAGGGCTTCTGTATTTAAAAATATATGAATAGGGTGAAAATCAAAAACTTTTAGACCATCTCGCTGTGTTAATGGCTGGATTGATGTATTTGTATCATAAATACAAGCCACATCATCTTCCCAAAAGTACGGAACTTTAATCAGTCCATTCCAAAGATGCCATGGCTTTAGAGAGATCTGAGCTTGTTCGGGAATAAAATGATTGCAATCGTGAGTTAGGCCTTTCTTAACAAACAACTGGAGTAGATTAGAACTCTGCGTCATAGAGTGACTACGGATTGTTTTTGCCTCTGGAACAATCATAAGCAATCGATCAATCACTTCTTCAGCCGTTGCGCCATTCCTTGAATCTCCATTTAAAAGAAAATTAAAGTTGGGATGAATCCCCAATTCAAATTTGGGGTTTTTACGCAGCTCATTTAATAGAGGCGTATCATGAGTAATAAACCATGTGGCACAAATATCCTTTTGTTGGACTAAATCAATAGTATTTGCCAATACTTCATCACAAGCCCAATCAATATCAAAGGTAAGAAACAAAGATTCTTCCCAAGAAATATTTATCTCTGGGTTTATCTCCGTGATTTTTGCAAAACAGTTAGGCATGAATTTAATGTAGAAAGTCGAGAATCAAGATTTTGGGTGCGCTCATGCTAGTTTTTTGATTTTTTTACCCGATATTTTCTGGTATTTATCGCCGATCGCATCGACAGCGTATCCTTCAGAATCGAATTCAAGGACATCGCCATACGCACTCATCCAGCCGATGATTTTAGCAGGAACACCTGCCACCATGGCATAGGCAGGAACATCTTTGGTGACAACTGCACCTGCGGCGACAAAGGCGCGTTCGTGCAGGGTGATGCCGCAGACAATCGTAGCATTTGCACCGATACTTGATCCATGTTTGATTAGCGTTGTCCCATAGTCGGCACTGGTATTGCGTGGATATTCGCAGCGCGGGGTTTTCACATTGGTAAACACCATGCTGGGACCACAAAACACATAGTCTTCTAAGATTACGCCTTCGTAGAGGGATACATTGTTTTGAATCTTGCAGCGATCGCCCACAATCACGTTGTCCGCGACAAATACATTTTGGGCAAGGATGCAGTTATTGCCAATCTTGGCTTTGCCCATAATATGGGAGAAATGCCAGATTTTTGTGCCTGCGCCAATGCTTGCACCTGCATCAACATAGGCGGACTCATGGGTGAAATAATCTAGTTGTTTGGGTGCATTAACAGAACTAATCTCAGGCATTAATCGCCTCCTGTGCTTTTTCTAGAATTTCCACAACTGCCACACCATTCCAACCGTCCGAACGCGGACATTGGCGTGTCGCAATACAATCGAGAAAATGCTGACATTCGATCTTTAGGGGTTCAGCAGCCGCAATTTCCACAATTTCACTGCCATGATCCTGATTGTTTAACTCAGCATCAATGGTCTTGTTATGAATTGTCACGGTCTGAGCAACCTCGTCGTAGACCAGCATTTGCTTTTCAGCAAGTACAACTGTAGACCGTTGGGACAATGGGTAATACCAACACGTATGCACATGGGCAGTCTGTCCATCTGCAAATTGCAAATCCACATAAACATTATCAGCAATACCTGATTGCAACATGGCGTGTCCAGTTGCTTTAACGGACTGTAGTTTTAAATTTCCCGATGAATTGCTCAGCAAATCCAAAATAACAGAGACATCATGGGGCGCAAATGACCACCAGACATTTTCTTCGCGACGGACTTTACCGAGTTTCACCCTTTGCGTAGACACATGAAATACTTTGCCAGCTTTGCCAGTCGCTAAATAGTCACGCATCCATGCGATCGCAGGTTGATATAGCAATAAATGCCCCACCATCAAAATCCGATTTTGACTATCAGCATATTCGGCAAGGTGACGCGCCTCTGAGGTTTTGAGCGTCATCGGCTTCTCGACAAACACATCTTTACCCGCTTGCAGAGCTTGCAGGACAAGCTTGTAATGGGATGGCGCAGGGGTGGCAAGCACGATCGCCGCGACATCTGTCTCTAGGGCTGCTTGTAGATCCTCGTATAGAGTCACATCAGGAAAATTTGTCGCTACTCCCGCACGCAAATCGGGACTCATTTCGGCAACTCCTGCTAACGCGCCGAGCGCATAAAAATTGCGGACGAGGTTTCTGCCCCAACTGCCCGCACCAACCACAATGACTTTTTGCATAGGTAATTTTGAGATCATAACTGTAGTTAGCAAGAGACATACCCGATGGGTATGTCTCTTGCTATGGTTTATAGGAGAGTCACCTTAGTGAGATCACATTTGAGGTGACGAGTTATACCACGTGTGTCGAGAACTGCTTGGGCTTTGCTTACAAGATATTCATAATCAATTTGACTATGGTCAGTCAAAATAATCACCATATCAGCCGATGCGATCGCTTGATCTGTAAGCGGAATAGACTGAAAAACTTGACCACGAATCTTGATTTCAGAAACAAAAGGATCATGGTAAACAATATTTGCATGATCTTCGAGCAGTCGCTTAATCACATTAATTGCAGGTGATTCACGCCAATCATCAATGTTTTTTTTGTAGGCTACACCCATTACCAAAATGGTCGATCGCGACGGGGCAACTCCAACTTGATTAAGGACGCGCCAAGCCTTCTCACGCACAAATTCGGGCATCCGCCGATTAATTTCACCTGCGAGGGCGATGAAATGGGTTTCAAAGTTAAATTCCTTGGCTTTCCACTCTAAATAATGTGGATCGATGGGAATACAGTGCCCGCCCACTCCAGGACCTGGATAAAACGGCATAATCCCAAATGGCTTAGTATTTGCAGCATCTAATACTTCCCAAACATTAAGCCCCATGCGATCGCAAAGTATGGCTAACTCATTTACCAGCGCAATATTCACCGCCCGAAATGTGTTTTCAAAAACTTTGACTAGTTCTGCGGCTTTGGCACTGCTGACAGGTACTACATGATCAATAGTTTGCTCATAAAACAATTTGGCAATTGCCAAAGAATGCGGATCGGAAGCCCCAACTACTTTATTAGTGTTCTTCGTGGTGTAGCGCAAATTACCTGGATCAACTCGCTCAGGGGAATGGGCTAAGAAAAAATCTTTTCCTTGCTTTAGTCCGCTAACCTGTTCCAAGATTGGGCACATCACCTCATCAGTTGTCCCTGGATAGGTGGTCGATTCGAGAGTGATTAATTGACCTGCCCTCAAGTATTTGGCTAACTCGTGAGTAACAGACTCGATATAGCTGAGATTAGGGGTGAGATTTTTGGTAAGTGGAGTCGGCACACAAATGACGATCGCATCCATTTGTGATATCAGCTCGTAACTAGTT
Source organism: Pseudanabaena sp. (assembly GCA_043755885.1). Lineage (GTDB taxonomy): Bacteria > Cyanobacteriota > Cyanobacteriia > Pseudanabaenales > Pseudanabaenaceae > Pseudanabaena. The sequence goes on from JAYUSC010000582.1 coordinate 36,806, forward strand.
ACGGCTTTAAGCTTGCCACTTGCCACAATGGCTTTTAGTTCCTCGGTTTTGACGTCAGAAATATAGTTGTCGGCCGCATTTACCTGATTTGCTCGTTGAGGATTTTGCTCAAAGCCAACCACAGAATAGCCAACTTTTGCTTTTTCAACAGCAAAAGGTAACCCAACATAGCCAAGCCCAATAACGCCCACAAGGGCTGAATGATCTCTGATTTTGGTTTGCAGGTTTGCAAAAGTGGATGGTTGCTCCACGCTTATAGACTTCATACACACATATTTAATTGAAGTTGGCACTCACATTGTTTAATGAGTCTATCTGAATCAGTAAGAGTACTGCCACTAACCTTACGGTATAGTGTCGGATGAATTCCTGTTAGTCCCTTAATTCTTGACATACTTTTTAATCTGGTTAAGGGTCTCGCCGCCATACCTAGAAATTAAAAAGGCTATATTCATTTTGCGATCGCAATAGGAGAAACACTGTGTCAGAAATGTTGTGGTCAGTGGTTGTGCCAACTTATAACCGTTTACCAATTTTACAAAAATGTCTTGCCGCCTTGGAAAAACAAACCATAACTCAACCTTATGAAATTTTGGTGATTGATGATGGGTCGTCTGATGGCACGGTCGAGTTTTTGAGAGCTAACTGCGATCGCTATCCGCATTTGCGACTGTTAACTCAAGATCATGCGGCGGCGGCGGCGGCTCGTAACTATGGTATTGACTCGGCGCTTGGTAAATATATTGCTTTTGTCGATAGCGATATTACGGTTAATCCTGAATATCTTCAAGCTCATACGGAGAATCTTGCTGAAGGTGAAAAAGTTTATAGCTACGGACGGATCATTGATACTAGCAATCTAGAATCGCCTGACTCTGAACCTGTCTCGGCAATACCATATTTTACTGCCGCGCTGTTTGATACTTGTAATTTAGCGATCGCACGTAAATGGTTGCTGGAGGCAGGAAAATTTGATACTGGTTTTTTTCAGTATGGGTGGGAAGATTTTGAGTTAGGGATGCGGGTTAAGAAACTGGGCTTAAAACGGTTGACTTGTGCTGGTGCGATCGCATTTCATTATCACGCTAAGTTTTCTGTTGACAAAATGCCTCGGTTGCTCGATCTCGAAGAACAACGCGGTCGCATGAGTATTATTTTTTATCAAAAACACCCCACATGGGAAGTTAGGTTAATGATCCAAAAAACTTGGCTGCATTTGGCGCTATGGGGGATTCTCACTCTGGGCGGAACGCTGAACGATCGCACGCTCAAGCCTTTACTAACATGGTTATGCGATCGCGGGAAATCAGAAGTGGCAATGGAAATTTTTCGGATTTATATGAATTGGTATACGGTAATTTGGATGTATCGCAATTGGGATAAAGAAAGCAAATTGATGTTCCATTCAGAATTGGTATGATCCCCCCAGTCATAGCATAAGTCTAGGGCTGCGCCACAGGGCGCAGCCCCTACAAAATCTAAATTATTCAGGTAGGGGCAATCTCCCCGTGGTTGCCCTGCCACGCGAGCAGCAAGAAATTCATCATCTCTCAATTCTCTTTTAATCGTGGTGGCAACTCAATTGTAAATATAGAACCTTGATTAACTATACTTTGTACAGAAATTGTGCCGCCCATTAGCAAAACAAGCTGCTCCGTAATCGCTAACCCCAACCCAGTTCCACCATGTTTACGAGTAGAAGACTGATCGACTTGACGGAATTGCTCAAAAATGGTGCGCTGGAACTCAGGCTCAATACCAATGCCTGTATCTCGCACTGAGATAAGAATATTTGATGTCGCGAAAGGAGAAGTCTGCACTTCTTCGCCCGATGAATGATTGGGATCTGTGATTGTCTCAGATGCAGACATTTCTACGCCCGTATTTGGTATTTCCGCATAGGTTAGCTCCACACAAACTTCACCATTATCAGTAAATTTAATCGCATTAGAAACTAAGTTAGTAATCACCTGCTTAATCCGAATCGAGTCATGATAGATCGCGCAAGTACCAATCTGATTCTCAAATACAAAATCGAGGGATTTGATACTGGCTAGCGGTTGTAGGCTTTCGCAGGTATGGTGAATTAATTCATCAAGGTTGAAAATTTCTGGATGCGCTTCCATCTTCCCTGCTTCGATTTTTGACAAGTCGAGAATATCGTTAATCAAATCCAGTAGATTTTTGCCATTGCGAAGAATCCGCTCCACCATGTCCACTTGGCTCGATGAAAGAGCATCACGGCGTTGGCGCAATAGCACTTGCGAAAACCCAATAATCGCATTCATCGGTGTGCGTAGTTCATGACTCATATTTGCCAAGAACTGACTCTTTAGTTGAGTTGCTTCTAGTAACTGAGCATTCTGAGCTTCAATTTGGTTGATTAACTGAGCATTACCAATTGCGATCGCAGCTTGCACACCAAAGGAAGCCAACAGATTCAAATCTTCGCGAGAGCTAGATCTCTCCAAATGACAATGCCCGATCGCTAATACGCCCAAACGCCCAGAGCGACTAGATTCAATCGGCACACACAAAGCACTTTTGACGGGTAAACCCTCAATAAGATTCGATTCCCCCGCTTTAATCTCAATCGGAATGCCCTCTTTAAACACCTGTGCAATCAGATTTTGAGCATCTAGATCAAAGGATTCTTGCAAAGGGAAATCATCGGGCAAACCTTTTGCTGCTGATAACGTTAGTCGATTCTCTTTAGGATTATATAGAGCAATTACGCAAATCTCCGCCCACATGATCGCGTCACAAGTTGCTTCCACCACTGATTCCAAAAGGACATCAAGATCTTGTAACTGTTGGTTAATCAAGTTGGTGAGCCGTTGCAAAATGCTCATCCGCTTTTGCTGTTCAAGCATGATTTTATTGGTCTCTTGCAGCACCTTGTCGCGATAGCGCTGCTCAGTGACATCGCGCAAAATCATCACACTACCAATTAGTTCTGATTCAGTCCCTACTAGCGGTGCAGCCTTAGTACTAAGGATGATTTCATTACCTTCAGGCGGACGTAAAACCACTTGATCTTCCACAACTTCGCCTGTGGACATAGCGCGAAAAACCACCAGATTTGCTAAGTCTACAGGTTCGCCATCCTGATGCCTGATGTCAAATTGTTTGACAATCTCTTCCATCGACTTCGCAATTACAGGCGATGCCGATATACCGTCATTCACCGCGTTGAAACTGAGAATTTTGCGCCCTGCGGAGTTGATTTTGAGAATCCGTCCCGCAGGATCGCTAAGCAATACGCCATCGGCAAGCTGCTCGAATACAGTGGTTAGTTCTTCGCGCTGACGGGCGATTGTTTCGATACTCTGAGCATTGCTAATGGCGGTGGCAAGGCGACGACCGATTGATTCTAAAATGTTCCGTCCCCGTTCTGAAAGTGGTGTAAGGCTACCTAAAAACAGAACTCCCACAAGGGTTCGTCTAAGCATCAGCGGAT
>JAYUSC010000583.1:0-2929 GCA_043755885.1 Pseudanabaena sp.
TCAGCGCCGTTGGCGCTGAAAAATCCAAAATTGGTTTTAAAAATGAAAATTGCTCAAAGTAAAGCCAGCCCTTAGGACTGGCTTTACTTTGTTTTGTGAACCTAAGATGTATACCGCCCGCTACGCGGGCGGTATACATTTTGGATTTTAGAAGCGTAAACCCAAACCAGTTTGCAAAGAGGTCGCCGATGTTCCGCCAGAATTGCGGTAGGCATCAAAGGCGAAGATCACATTGCCAAATAGGACAAGATTGCTATTCGGTACGGTGTAATCAATACCAGGTTGAATCACAAAGCTATTTCTATTACCTACAGGTGTTGTATCCACAGTATTAGACAGCGCCACCCCTGCGCCAATATAAACATCAGTATCAAAGTTTAATGGCACATCAAAGGAAACAGTTGGCACAACTGCGGTGCTATTGCCAATCAAAATTTGGGTTCTGATCGAGACAGGGAGTTCTAGAAACTTATAGCGAGCTGAAATTAGACCAGATGTGCGAGAGCTTTCGCCTGCCGATGCATTGCCACTTGTAAAGCCAAAACTGGCACCTGCGCCCACGTAGCTGCCATAAGCTGGCTGTGCTTGTGCTGAGGGTACGGCTGCGATCGCAGATACGCATCCTAAAGCAGTCAAGCCGAGCAAAATTTTATTTAAGTTAGTTAGATTTTTCATTGATATCACTTCCTTGTGTGAGAAACGATTTATTTATTTATTCTTGTGCTTTGTTTTCGGAGTAACCCCGTCAGGGAGACAGACTATCACAAGTTGGAGAGTTTGGAGAAAAAAGTTGGGGAAATCAAATGTGGCGCAAAGCGCCATATTTAGATTTCCCCCGACTGGATATGGCGCAAATATAAAAAAAGATGTATGATTACTGATCTATCTAGCAGAATCTGCTATCGATCAAAAACTTACTTACACAAAACTTGTCTCTTGACCTATGGCAGAACTAGCAGTTTGTTTTGTTTTGAGTCTTGGTGTTCCTTACACATTTTGGAAAATCGTCAAGCCTTTTACATATCTATAAGGAATTAACTCAAAAAATAGAGAAGCGTAAAACGCCTCTCTATTTTTTGGGCTAAATTTCTAAATTTGCTAAACCTAGGTATGTAATTTTTGTCGGTGCGATCGCAAATCGACAGGCTAATACCTGCATACCTTTGGCGATCGCCTCTTTTAACAGCCTTGCATATTCGGGATCGGCTTGCGCTCCTGCGGCAAAGCGATCGCAATCGCCACGATTAATAAAGAAAATTAAAGCCGCCGCCGTATCTTCATTGATTACCGACCTCAGTTCACGAATATGTTTTTGACCTCTGGTGGTCACTGTGTCAGGAAATAAAGCTAAACTTCCCATACACCAAGTTGTATTTTTGACTTCTACATAGGTTCTTTTTTTACTATTAGTATCTGTTAGCAAAAAATCTATACGGCTCTTCTCGTTACCATAAGCAACTTCACCCTTTACATCGGTATATGGCTCTAGCTCTGGCAGTAAATGGCGTTCGAGCATATGTCCGATTACCCGATTGGGAAGACTCGTATTAATCCCAATCCATTGCTCATCTAGATAAATGGCTTCCCAACTATAGGCAAGTTTGCGCTTAGGATTGGAATGATGAGAAATCAAAACAGGGCTACCAATTTGGCATACGCCTGTCATTGGTCCCGTATTAGCGCAATGAGCAGTAATTATTTCGCCACTCTCTAGCTCAATATCGGCAAAGAACCTTTTATAGCGGCTGACAAGACGACCTGCGATGAGATCAGAATAAGTATGGACTTGTGACATTGTAGGTTTGCAGCGCAAAGCGCTGAAGAAAAAACAATATTTTTGTTAGAAGTGTTGCAAAGCAACACTTCTAACAAAAATATTGCTGGAGTATTGGCAGCGCAAAGCGCTGCTCATATTAACATGAAGCAAAAGTCACTGTGAAGGCAAGCCGTAATATGAGAATCAAACGTAAGCTGCATCGCCCCCTAATTAAGTTAGAACAGCGTGATGGCGTTCTGCAAGTTGTCGGTGGCAACTCTTGGTATTCTTATTTGCGCGATCCTTATCATCTCTTGTTAACGATTCCTTGGATTGGATTTTTTGCGATCGTGGTGGGATTTGATATATTTCTGAATGCGGTTTTTGCATCTCTCTATTTACTCGATGCCAATGCGATCGCAGGTGTGGAAAAAGTAGGCTTTATGGAAGCGTTTTTCTTTAGTGTGCAGACACTTGCTTCCATTGGCTATGGAGTGATGAATCCCCATACACTCTATGCCAATCTGCTAGTTACATTAGAATCGATCGCAAGTTTAATGTTGTTTGCGGTGATCACGGGAATAGCCTTTACCAGATTTGCCAAGTCTTCTTCCCGTGTGATGTTCAGCCATGTTGCCACGATTCATAATTACAATGGGATTCCCACTCTCATGTTTCGGGCTGCTAACGAGCGGCGTAATAATATTCTCGAAGCAAAACTAAGTGTTTATCTGATGATCGATGAGGTGACAGAAGAAGGGCAGATGATGCGGCGATTGCATGAATTAAAATTAGTACGCGATCATTCTCCTGTCTTTTTACTGTCATGGACAGTAATGCATACCATCGATCAAAGTAGTCCTCTGTCTGGCTTGACTGTAGAAACAATGGAACGATTACATGCTCAAGTCCTTGTATCGCTCACTGGTGTTGATGAAACAGTTGAAGGTACTATCCACGCGCGGCATATATATGCCGCGCATAAGCTCCTGTTCGAGCGCCGTTTTATTGATGTGATTCATATAGGAAATGATGGACATCGCTATCTGGATTACACTTATTTTCACGAAACGAGAGCTATATAAAATCGAAAGAGACGACGCAAAGCGTCGCCTCTTTCGATAAGGGACTTACAAGAAATAATTGAACCCAAAAATGTTGCGGCGGGCGTAG
>JAYUSC010000584.1:0-2926 GCA_043755885.1 Pseudanabaena sp.
GCGTCTGCGCGCCACCCAACGACACGTCGACCTGGTTCACCGCATCCAGACGCAGGAACACGTCCGACTCGGTGTCGGTCCCGGCGGCGCTTGTCGCAGCGATCGTGTAATACCTTACGCAGAGCAAAGATCTGCCTTGCTCAAATCACAACAAAGATCAATCGTTGTCGCTAAAAAAAATCACGAAATGAAAAATTATGCTCAATAAATTGGCTATTTTAGGTTATGATCGGTAACTGTCGCGAATTGTATTAAATTTTCAGACTTTTACCTCTACATCACCTGATAGAACAGAAATGGCTAAGAAAAGCATGATCGAGCGCGAGAAAAAGCGCACCAAATTAGCTGAAAAATATGCAGCTAAACTCCAAGCACTTAAAGAAAAGTTTGCCAGTCCTGAACTGACACAACAACAAAAAGTTGCTGTCCACCGTGAAATTCAACAAATTCCTCGTAATGCCAACCCTACTCGCCACCGCAATCGCTGCTGGGCAACTGGTAGACCCCGTGGCTATTACAAAGATTTCGGCTTGTGCCGCAACGTTTTGCGTGAGATGGCTCACCAAGGCTTATTGCCAGGCGTAGTTAAATCTAGCTGGTAATTTTGGGAATAAAAAAGCCGTCACCAACTGGTGACGGCTTTTTTTTAAGATAAACGGCGACGCTTCGCGCCGCCTTTTATCTTTTTGGGTTAAGTAGCAATCGGGTTTTGTAATGGTTGCTAGCTGACAACAGTTAGTAAACTAGAAACAGTTGTCTAGAAGTTGGGAGAATGCGATCGTGACTAATACTAAGCCCCGTGATGTCCAAGCAGTTTATATTGCCGACGAAACCTTTGCTCTGCGATCGCGTAGTTGGAATCGCCTGCGATTTGAAATTGAATATGCGCTCGAAAAAGGGACGACTGCAAACTCTTTCTTAATTCAAGGCAATTTGTTAGCGCTGATCGATCCCCCAGGGGAGACTTTCACCGCAATTTATCTAGATGAATTGCGTAAGCGCATTAACATTAGCGATATCAGTTATGTGATCCTCGGACATGTTAACCAGAACCGCATCGAGACGCTGAAGGCTTTACTGGAACTTAATCAACGCATTACCTTTATCTGTACTAATGCAGGTGCGATCGCATTACGTCAAAGCCTAGGCGAAAAGCTGAAAATCCAAGTTGTTCGCGGTGAAGAAACCCTTGATCTTGGTAAAGGACACATTCTCAAATTTATTCCCACTTCTACACCGCGCCATCCTGACGAGCTTTGCACGTACGACTCGAAAACACAGGTTTTGTATACCGACAAATTTTTTGGGGCGCATATCTGTGGCGATCAGGTCTTTGATGAAGGCTGGAGTCAGCTATTAGGCGATCGCCGTTATTATTTCGATAGCACGATGGCAAACCAAGTCCGTCAAGTTGAGGCTGCTCTCGAAAAGCTAACCGCAATGCCTGCGGTATTTTACGCTCCTGGGCATGGACCAATGTTGAAGCATGGCTTGCATGAATTGGTCAATCTCTATCGTCAATGGAGCGAAGCCCAGAAGCAGCAAAACATTTCTGTGGCGTTGCTGTTTGCTTCGGCTTATGGCAATACGACGACGATCGCTAATGCTTTGGCGCGAGGCATTACCAAAGCAGGTGTTTCCGTCGAGCTAATCAATTGTGAAAATGCGGAACCTGAAGAAATCAAAATTGCGATCGAGAAATCTTCAGGTTTCTTGATTGGTTCACCAACTCTGGGTGGACATTTACCAACACAGGTGCAAACGGCTCTGGGCATAGTTTTATCTACGGCGACTAAGAGCTATCAAGCAGGTGTGTTCGGCTCCTATGGATGGAGTGGTGAAGCTGTGGATATTATTTCTGGGAAGCTGAAGGATGCTGGCTATACGCTTGCCTTTGAGCCGATTCGGATTAAGTTCACGCCTACCGAAGCAACTTTGCAAATTTGTGAAGAGACGGGAACTGATTTTGCTCAAGCGCTGAAGCAAGCCAAAAAAGTGCGGACAACGCTCAATCCAGGCAGTACCGTGGAGCAAGCCGTAGGGCGGATTGTTGGTTCTCTATGTGTCCTCACAGTCAAACGCGGCGAAATCTCAACGGCGATGCTTGCCTCTTGGGTATCACAAGCATCATTTAATCCTCCAGGGTTAACGATCGCAGTTGCCAAAGATCGGGCGATCGAGACTTATTTGTATGAGGGCGATCGCTTTGTGTTGAATATCCTTGAACAAGGTAAGCAACTCCGCAAACATTTCATGAAAAAATTTGCACCTGGAGAAGATCGCTTCACGGATGTGCAGGTGGAATCGACGGAAGGCGGTCTAATTTTGCCTGATGGATTGGCATATTTGGAATGTTGTGTAACGCAACGGATGGAATGTGGCGATCACTGGATTATTTATGCGATCGTGGAAAATGGCAAGTTGTTGCAATCCAATGGCTTAACCGCAGTTCATCACCGCAAAACGGCTAGTAATTATTAAAAGAAATAAAGCGCAATCCGCTTTATTTCTTTATGTCTGGGAGAAACTTTGTGATTCTATTGATGAAGCAATGGTTCATTTTCCCGCCTCTGGCGGGAAAATGAAAAGCGAGCTAGAAATCATTACTTGATTGATCGAAATTTGATGCATTATCAATAGATGAATCAGTTGAGGAACTAGCATTTTTGAAGTGAGTGTTCACCTAATCTTGACGGTACGTCCATCTTGAACAAATTCCGTTCCTAAGCCCGTCCTCGCGAAGCAGGGCGGGCTTAGGAACGGTCGGTTTCTTCGCTTTTAGGACTATCTTGACTTTGGATATACTCCCTCAAAATACTGAGAGGCGCACCACCTGCGGAGATAGCACAACCCACATTCCGCTCGTAATGTGGGTTCTAAGGAATGAAAATTTAATAAAACCCAAAATTGGTTCGGCAGGCTTCGC
>JAYUSC010000585.1:0-6841 GCA_043755885.1 Pseudanabaena sp.
AAGAGACTGTTGAGATCTTGAGGCAAAGTTGCGATCGCAGAATTTGTTAAAAAGCTGACCAATTCCGCCAGCAGCGTCTCTACGGTCGGCGCATTGCGAAGTGATTTCCAAGCGATCAGTGTAAATTCAGATTGCACCTGTTCGGCTAGCTTGGTCGCAAAAGCAGTTTTACCGATTCCACCCATCCCAAATACGCCCAAAAGACGGCTGCGATCGCTGATTACCCAATCTTTGACTGTGGCAAGTTCTTCGGTACGACCATAAAAAATGGATGTATCGATCGCATTTCCCCAATCACAGCGCTTGGCACTCACATCAGCGATCGGCTCAGCATGGTGAGGATTGACGAGACTTAATAGGTTGTGAGGGTTGTGAGGATTATGCGCGATCGGCTCCAGAGAAGTCGCCTGAGCCTGAAAATTCTTAGATTGAGTCCGCACCACGACTTGAAGATTATGCTTGGTGACCCGCTCACCAAGAGCATCTGACAAGATTTTCCAAAGACGATAACCCACATCACGAATATACGAAGAGTCGTATCCACAAGTCTCAGCAATCTCAGCATAAGTCCTGCCATCCCATGTTTGGCGAAATACTTGCTCCTGAATGTTGCTGAGGCGCTTGTTTTGCAATGCAGTATCAACAATTGCGATCGCGTCTTCAATGGTCATCGTGGTCATGCTCGTAACTCCTCTCAATTTAATATCTCAGCGAATGTCTTGGTATCGGATTAGTAATGGTGAAAGCGGGGCTGAATTTTAGGATTCAAATTTTAGAACTCAAACAAACATTTTAAATAATGATCACTTGTTTGAAATTGTCTCAAATCCTGACGTTATCTAGTAATCAAATTAATCAGCTATGTCTAATGACTAATTACAGCAATTACAGATGGATTTATAAACATATTCTTGTTTTTTCACGTTAGATAAATAACATATATTTTTGTATTTACAATAGATTTTCCTAACTTTTTGTCAGATCCAGATTTAGTCCGACATTGGTCTAGATATGCACCAATTTTTTCTTGTCTTTTCTGATATATCTACATATACAAGGCTTTACAGATGTCAGGCAAGCAGCAAGTGCAGCTCATCTAACCATAAATTATTGTTTTTGCAAACAAAATATTGAAATATCTTGTTTTGACTTTCGACAACATACTAGCAACTTGAACGAGAGTTTATAAAACGAGAAATATTTTTGAATTAATGCAATGGCAGCTTGCAAATAAACAAATAAATAAACAAATAAATAGCAAACTATTTCCAAGTTATTTAAATACAAGATCTTATTCATATAACTAATCAGTATTTTTGATTTTATTCATGTATTTACTGACAATAAATACTATTTTTTCAGGTGTGCAAATTTAAATTTGGGTCGTATACTGATTGCCAACAAAGGTTATTTAGTTGATTTATCCAGCTTCAAGCCCTTTGCGACACTCGTTAAGCTCACTTACCCTCACATAAAGAAATATTTAACTCTTGTATCACTGGTAAGTGCATATAGCAATAGGAAATTCTTGTTTTCCGACAAAAAACGACTTTTCCTCATATAACCTCACAAGTAGAGGCATTGAAACATGAGCGCCCCCCATCATTTGCCCCAACGTCACCTGAATTTAATATCGGGTCAGTACAGCCAAACATCACAGTTTGGCGTTCGACCCAGCATTGCCGATCGCTTTTCGCAGTTACTATCCGAGATCGAGTCATTTTTATTGGCTTGCACCTATGAGGAGATGTGTAGCTTTTGGAATGCGATCGCAAATCTTCGCCAGTACTTACAAAAAGACACTAATTCGTCTGAAGTCCCGCAATTTCTGAGTGGCAGGAAGAATCAGCGAGACTTTTGCCGCATTTTAGAGGTGTTAGCTGACTTGCCTTATCCGCAGTTACACCTATCTACGCATGTAGCTGAACGCGCCAGCGATCGCCTCCGCCAGCATGTGTATCCTCACTTAGTCACACAGCGATAAGGGAGTAAATATGCAAAGTGATGCTTTCCCCACGCCGCCGATCTATACGCATCAGTTTCAGCCTCGATTGGTACAACCTGATGCTGAGCCGCAGCCAGATTGCAATTTGACTTCTTTACTAAATGCGATCGAGCTACTGATGACAGATTGCTCGGCTGAAGAATCTCAATCCTTTTGGTCAGCAACTGATCGACTCAGAATCAAACATCGTGTTACTGAGTCAATGCAAAAGATTGAAAGCTTGTTTCTTGACTTAGCCAGAGCCTCAACTCAAGATTCAGAGTTAATTTCTACGGTCTCCGAAAACCTTCGCTACACAATCAATTCACAAGTCAGTCACCAAGCTGAGCTTGATATCCCAAACTTTCTCAAGCAACGGGCTTGTTAAGTTCTCGAAATGTTGGCTTCGATTCAATTAGGCTAAATAGCTTAAAAAAACGCGAAATCAGTCAAAAGATATCCTAATTGTTTATAAATATCTGTAGTCCGAAAAAAGCTGATTTAAATCATCCATCCAAAAGGTCAATATCATGAAATTATTGTTTTCTATTCTTTCCGCTTCTGTTTTGCTGTTCCCATTTGCTAGCCCTACATCTGCATACTCTCAAGACCCTCGCAGTTGCAGTGACCCTCGCACCCAATATCCGTCAAATCCCCCTTGCCAAAAACAACAAAATTTACTTAACGTTTATGACAACAGGGTTAACTATTAGTCAGACAGAGCAGAACATTTATGAGAAGGAAGCAGTTTCTTCAATTTGGGGTTGGGGCGATCGCGCTGTTCACATTGGATCGCCTCGGTAAAAATGCTGTTCAAGCTGAAGATTTTGCTGATTTTGCGAAAACATCTAATCGCGAAAAATTATGTTCTCGCGTCCTCGCTGGTCGAATTGATCGGATCATGGGCGATGGTACTACCTCTGAAGTCCAGCTCTTACGTCTCTTACGCCTAAATAAAGCACCGTTACATCTCTATGGTGACTTACCCACAATCTACCGTGAAGAAGCGGCGATCGAGGGCATTAACTATGACATCGCTTTTTGTCAGATGTGCTTAGAAACTGGGTTTCTGCAATTTGATGGGGATGTTAAAGCCGAACAAAATAATTTTGGTGGTATTGGTGCGATCGGGAATGGAGCTAGGGGTGATAGCTTTAGCGATCGCCGCATTGGCATCAGAGCGCAAATCCAACATCTCAAGGCGTATGCCACGACCAAGCCTTTAGTGCAGCCGCTAGTTGACCCAAGATTTAGTTTAGTTAAGCGTGGTACTGCGCCACTAGTAGGGCAGCTTGCGGGTCGATGGGCTGAGGATACCAACTACGATAAAAAAATCATGGCAATTCTCCGTCGGCTCTATGATTTGTCTGGGTTTTTTGCCTAATTTAAGCAAGCGATTGATATAATTTTGCCATTATCAGCAATTTAAAAATGCCCACCGATCAATCTGTAACCACCGCCATCAGTGTTCGCGATCTTACCTTTGCATGGGCTTCAGGCGAAACCGTCCTCGATCGCTGCAATTTATCTGTCCCAAAAGGGGAATTTTGGATGCTGTTGGGTACTAACGGCAGTGGCAAATCAACTTTACTCAGGCTACTAGCAGGCTTACTCAAACCTAAGTCTGGCGATATTGAGATCGGCGCTCGCATTGGATTTGTATTCCAAAACCCCGATCATCAATTGGTCATGCCCAGCGTTGGTGCAGATATAGCATTTGGCTTAGCGTCCGAAAATCTGTCCTACATCGAAACGCTACACCGAGTTAAAGAATCACTTAGCGCTGTTAATCTAGAGCAAATGATTCGTCGCCCCATCTACGCGCTCAGTGGTGGTCAAAAGCAACGAGTTGCGATCGCAGGTGCGATCGCCCGTCATGCCGAAGTTTTATTGTTAGATGAGCCAACTGCTTTATTAGATGGCGAAAATCAGCTTGATCTGGTTGCCTCAGTCCGAGATCTGGTTAAGCAAAAAAATCTCACTGCTCTCTGGGTAACCCACCGTTTGAACGAGCTTAATTATGCTGATGGTGCATTTTTATTAGAGCGTGGTCAAGTCATCGACAAAGGCGATCCGATGCGTCTCAAGCAAGTATTAGAAAAAAGTTAAAAATCAGCAATATTTTGGCGCGATCGCACTAACATTCCATGCTTCGGCGCAAAAATCATGGCTACTAAAAATAATAAGGTCTGCAAAACGACAATACAGCCGCCCGTGGAGCCATCAATGTGATAACTGATGTAAGTTCCCATCACGCTGGAAAACATCCCTGATGCCATCGCAATCAACATCATATGGTCAAAGCGATCGCTTAATAAATAAGCAGTTGCCCCAGGAGTGACCAACATCGCGACAACGAGAATAATCCCTACGGTCTGAAGTCCTGCAACGGCTGTAAGTGATAACAAAGATAAGAGAACGTAATAGAGAAACGTGGTATTTAGACCGATCGAACGCGCATGGGTGACATCAAAGCAAAATAGAACTAAATCTTTGCGTAAGAGAGCGAGCGTTACTAAGGTAATAACGCTAATAATTACGGTTTGAAGAATGTCGCTATCGCCGATGCCGAGGACATTTCCAAACAGAATATGCCCTAAATCGACTGTGCTTTTAACTTTGGAAACTAGCACAATCCCGAAGGCAAATAGTCCTGTGAATACCAATCCAATTACTGTATCTTCTTTAATGCGGGTGTTGGATTTAATAAATCCGATCGCCATGACTGAACCCACGCCAAACACAAATGCACCGATCGCAAAGGGAATGTTCAGGACATAGGCAAGTACTACACCTGGGAGGACTGCGTGGGAAACTGCATCTCCCATCAGCGCCCATCCCTTGAGGATCATGAAGCAAGATAGCGCCGAACAGACAACACCGACTAAGGCACTCACCCAGATCGCCTTGACCATAAACCCATACTGCAAGGGCGCTGTAAACCAATTCACTAATTCCATTACGATTATTCCTGCTAAACTGCCCAACCTCACAAAGTTGGGTTTGTAATTATTTTTGAACGTGATAAATCGATGACTGACCCGCCAAAAGTGCGCGAAAGATTTTCTTCGGTAAATACTTCTAAAGTCTCACCATACGCAAGAATTGTGCGATTGATCAGGACTACTTGATCGCAAAATGTGGTGATCGAGTCTAAGTCGTGGGTAGAAATTAAAATCGTATAACCTGTATCGCGCAGTTCCATGAGCAGATTGATCATCATCTTCTCGGTCTTGACATCAACCCCCGCAAAGGGTTCATCTAGCAACAAAACTCTAGCCTGTTGTGCTAAAGCTCTAGCAAAAAATGTCCGCTTCTTTTGACCACCCGATAACTCACCGATTTGCCGATCGCGCATTTCCCACATTTCGACAAGCTCCAAGCTATCACGCACGGCTTGTTGATCTTGCGATCGCGGAATGCGTAGGAAATTCATGTAGCCATAGCGACCCATCATCACGACATCATGGACACTGACTGGGAAGTTCCAATCTACTTCTTCTGTTTGGGGTACATAGGCAACTAGATTGTTTTTTTGGACGAGGCGGATTGGTAATCCATTAATTAATACTCGACCGCTGACAGGTTTCACAAAGCCCATGACAGCTTTAAATAGAGTCGATTTTCCTGCGCCATTCATCCCGACTAAGCCGCAGATTGTGCCTGCTTTGAGTTGGAGTGAAGCTCTATGTAGGGCGATTTTGCCATGATAGGCGACGGTTACATTCTCAATGTCAATGCTCAAGGTGTTCATATTATTTAGCCTGCAAGCCTTTGATTAAGGTATTCACGTTGTATTCCAATAGCTTGAGATATGTCGGCGTGAGTCCATCGGGAGGAGATAAAGAATCCACATAAAAGACACCTCCATACTTTGCTCCAGTTTCTTTTACAACCTGTTGCATGGCTTTATCACTGACCGTACTCTCACAAAATACAGTCGGAATCTTATTTGCTTTCACGGATTCTATTACCTTCTCTATTTGCTTAGGAGTGGCTTGCTGCTCAGCATTTACTGGCCAAATATAAACTTCCTTCAATCCATAATCACGGGCGAGATACGAGAACGCTCCTTCGCAACTGACGATGTAGCGTTTGTCTAGAGGAATTGTCGAAATAGCTTGTTTGAGCTTGGTCTCGATCGCGAGAATTTGCTGACTATAGGCTTTGGCATTAGCGTCATAGATTGCGGCATTGACAGGATCGACTTTATTCAGGGCTTTGCGAATATTCTCGACATAAATCAACGCATTTTGGGGCGACATCCAAGCATGAGGGTTTGGCTTACCTTGATAGGAGTCTTCAGCAATGTTGATCGGTTGCAGCCCTTCGCTCAAGGTCACGCGATCGACTTTAGGAAAACTGTTGTAAAAGCGCTCAGCCCAGCGTTCCAAGTTCAGTCCATTGTCCAGAATTAGATTGGCTGATTGACCGCGACGGAGGTCACTGGGTGTCGGTTCATAGCCATGAATCTCAGCGCCTACCTTTGTAATCGACTCGACGATCGCTTGATCACCTGCGACATTTTGCGTCATGTCGGCAAGCACTGTAAACGTAGTCAGAATCACTTTTTTGTCTTTGCGATCTGATGCACTTGCGGAATTGGCGATATTGCTAGTTTGGGGTGAGTTAGTCGGGAAATTGCACCCACTCAGACTAACTGCAAACACAAGACTAGCAAGGATAGTTTGATAGCTTTTTAAAGAGATCAAACTTTTAATGCAACTGAGTTTAGGCTCCATGATTACATTTCATAATCGTTTCATTTTTTAAAATATAGCATGTAATTGCAAAAGATGAAACGATTATGAAATGCTGAAGCGATCGCAGTAAGTAGCTAGGCATAATAAAAACCAG
>JAYUSC010000586.1:0-2925 GCA_043755885.1 Pseudanabaena sp.
AGATAGCGATTCTTTTAGGAGTAAAGCCCAAAATACTTGCTGTGTAAGGATTAGCTTTCTAAATATTTTTTTCAGTAAAATAAGAGCGGAATGTGGGATTAAACATCGCAGTAGCAGTGAGGATTTTCTAACCCGCAATTGGTGCGCTATGTACGTGAATTAAATTGGCAATGTCGGATTCGGATCAAGGGCAATTTCTGGATATATCATCCCAAGAATGGTTGGCAAACTGTCAAGCAATTACATCTCGGACTCGGTGAAGCCAAGCTGATTGACAATGTCAAAATCCATAAAACTAATTCCCTGACTGATGTACATATTGCGGCGGCTTGGGAAGCAACCAGCAAAGAGTTTTGGTATATTCTCAGCACCGAACCCACTACGATTCAGCTTTTCGTGAGTATGGTCTCAGGTTTGATATTGAGGAGAATTTCTTGGATGATAAATCTAATGGCTTTGACTTGGAATCTTCGCGTTTATGCTCTGCTCCTGCCATTTCCCGTCTTTGTTTGGTGATTGCTATGACCACTTTGTTTTTGACCGCTCAAGGACTCGCTGTTGCTGATTCTGGCTATCGGCGTTTCGTTGACCCTCATTGGTTTCGTGGGCTTAGCTATCTCAAAATTGTCTGGAACTGGGTTCACACCGCTATCACTAAAAATTGGGATTTCTTTTCTTCCTACTTTTTTACTTCTAATTTTGACCCTGATCCTGCCATTGCTTCTCGTACACAGTATCTATACAAGCTCTATCGTATTGAATTCTCCGCTTCTACTTCCAACTGGGCTTCCTAGACTTTTGTCAGTCAATCAGCTAGAACACAGATTCCTAAAACTGAAGCAACCCTTTGCATTATTGACACCATTTCCTTTCGTTATCGTAAACGGACTTTTACTGTCGGTATAACGGTCTAGTTGAGCCGTCTCAGACAATCTTTGGCTTTTACAGATCGCTTTTGAGATGTCGGCTCCAACGTAGTGTTAGACCGCGCTTACTTTACGGATTTCTACGCTACCTTCTTCACATACTTGAACTGTGAGTTGATAGTTTTCCATCAATGACATTCCAACAAGAGGTTCTGAATCGGCTTCATCAATTGGTATTGTCAGATAATCTCCATCCCAAATTACAACTGCTTCATAGACATTAAAAACGCATTCGCTACCATCACCAAGAATAGCGCGTCCTCGTCTTTTCCATTTCAGATTTAGCCGATCAATCAGGTTTGGGGGCAATGAAAGCCAACCGTTAAAACCTGTATCAACTATCGCATCTTGTGTGTAAATCTTTCCTTCAGAGTCACATATCGAAAGTGAGATAATCGCCTCAAAATCTGCGTTAACGATTCCTGCGATCATACCGCTCTCTTTGTTCGTCCACCAAATCGGCGAACGTGGCGGGAACCGACTCGAACAATCCAGATTTGAGCATCTGGGTGATAGGCTTCGAGTTTATTACAAGCAGCTATTTCACGCACATCAACTTCAAAGTCTCCAGTTTCAATGTCAATTGCTACGATTTTGCCTCGGTTGTTTGCTTCGACTTGTGGGCGTATTTGAGTTTGATAAATGAGATCGCCACGTTGAGCGAACTCTTCTTTGCTATAGCGGGGTTGACTGACTGCCATGATTGTGAATTTTCCTTGATCATTGCTTTGTCTGACATTATAACTGACCAGAAACTGCTGCGAAAGAATCACTTGCATTTAAACAAAAAAAAGTGCGTTATATTTCATTAACGCACCCTACAAGATTGGAGATAGAAATCAACGTAAAAGATTAGCTGTTTCTAGCCCAATCTATCTAATTATTACAATATTTAAGCTAATTACACTGTCCAGATGTCGATGTCCTAGTATTAGTTTTCCAAACTGGACGGTTGATTGATGGCGTATAAATAACCACATTGCCATCATCCTGAACAATTAAACGAGATCCGTCTCGCCCATCGGTGCGAGAATTCCATACAGCAATATTGTCATAACCATACAAAACAAGATTGCCATCGCTCTGCATAACTGCACGTTTTACTGCTTTACTACTTGTTCCCGATTGCCATAAAGCCTTGTTTCCCGATTTGTAGAGAACAAGATTCCCATCGTCTTGCAACATAAAAGTGAAACAACCATTTGGCGAACTTAGAGATTCTCCTCTATTCATTTGTTGCCCCGAATCAAGCATATTTCCCGCATATACAGGAATCGCTGTCAGTATCGCTGAAACTAAGGATACAGCGAGAACAAGGACTTTTTTAATAGGGTATGACATGAGTGAATTCATCAAATTTACTTTTTTTGCAGTCTAACGGTCTAGTTGAGCCGCCGTAATCAAACTTTGACTTTTAAAGATTACTCTTGAAAGGTCGGCTCCAACGCAGTGTTAGACGGCGATACTGCTACGAAGCTACCGCAAAGTCTGTATAATGACGCATCTTAGGTTCATGAAATGCTAATACGATATCTTCTTTTGCAACACCTGCACGCACCAAGTCCGTTGCGATGCCTTCTTCAGTCCAATCCTCTTCAATCCAGAATTTATTACCTCGAATGCGAACATAAACAGTCATACCTGTGAAACGTTCGCCGTTTTGCCAACCAATATTCATCCAAATATAGTGTCCCTTTGCCTCATCTACGATCGTAAATGTTTCAATGTCTGGTTGATTGCGGCGATTACACAATTCTATATATTCCGCCAAGATCCGCTTAATTAATCTGGGATACTCAGTTAGTTTATCCATTGTCTAATTTCCTCCATTTCTGTATCTACGACAATGAGTGGAAGTTGATGTTTATTCAGAATAAATTGAATTACATCCTGCTTGAAAAAACTTTTATAGGCGATTGTACTGATAGCAACATAGAGTTTGCGGTCTGGAGCGATTTCTTCTAAAAGGTAGCGGTAGATATCATATTGACCGAGAGCC